>NZ_JAHHPN010000348.1:0-25389 GCF_024606325.1 Endozoicomonas sp. ONNA1 | reverse complement strand
TCAACGGTGCCAGAAATATCTTTCTTAAGTGTTTGACAAGGTAGCTTGAACCTTAGCCATAACAGCGAGTGTTGCGCTCGTTGCGGATTTAATCAAGAGCAGATCTCTGAATTACTGCTATTCTCAACCCTTCAGTTTTGCACAGGCATTCCATTTCGGTCTGCCGCAACAATAAAAACAAAAGTACAGAAAGAAGGGAGTGTTTATGCTGCGGTTAGCTGTTGTTCAAACCCGCGCCAAAACCGGGCTGGATGCACCTGCCGTATCGGTTGAAGTTCATTTGTCGGCAGGTCTGCCAGCCCTGAATATGGTGGGTCTGCCGGAAGCCGCTGTTCGCGAGAGCAAAGACAGGGTAAGGAGCGCAATCCTCAACAGTGGTTTTGAGTTTCCTGTTTCCCGTATTACTGTCAATCTGGCACCTGCGGACCTTCCTAAAGAAGGCGGTCGTTTTGATCTGCCCATCGCCCTGGGCATCCTTGCGGCATCAGGTCAACTCAAGCCTGAGTCGCTGGCAGGTTATGAGTTTCTTGGTGAACTGGCCCTGTCTGGCGAACTGAGACCGATCACAGGCTCACTGCCAGCATCTATAGCCTGCAGTCAATCGTCTCACACACTGATGCTTCCCCAGCTGAATGCACAGGCGGCAGCCCTTTGCCCTGATGCAAAAGTGTTGGGTGCAGACAACCTGCTCAGAGTCTACGCTCATCTCACCGGTAATGAACATCTGTCAGAAGCCACCTGCAACAGGAATGAATGCCCTGTTGATTACCCCGACCTGCTGGATGTAAAAGGCCAGCAACAGGCTAAACGAGGGTTAATGACAGCAGCCGCTGGTGCTCACCATCTGATTTTCTACGGTCCTCCGGGTACCGGTAAAACCATGTTGGCCAGTCGCTTGCCGGGGATTCTTCCCGAGATGAATGATCATGAGGCTCTGGAAGTAGCCGCCATACATACTTTGTCTTCCTACAACCAGCCGCCGTCATGGAAACAGCGCCCCTTTCGCAACCCTCACCATACGGCCTCTGCCGTCGCTCTGGTGGGTGGCGGCAGCCAACCCCGACCGGGAGAGATTTCCTTTGCACACAACGGTGTCCTGTTTCTGGATGAACTGCCGGAATTTCAAAAAGTGGCCCTGGAAGTGCTGAGAGAACCCCTGGAAACAAGGGAAGTGGTTATTTCCCGCGCCAAAGGTCAGGCCAGTTTCCCGGCAGGCTTTCAGTTAATTGCCGCCATGAACCCCTGCCCCTGCGGATACCTTGGAGACCCACAGAAAGCCTGCCAATGTTCTGCTGAGCAAGTCAGACGCTATAAACGAAAAATATCAGGCCCATTACTGGATCGCATAGACTTGCAAATAGAGGTCTCCAGTCAGAAAACGGAGCGACTTTTTGAAAGCCGGTCCGAAGATGAAAACCTCTCAACTGAAAAAATCCGTCAGCAGGTGATTGAGGCAAGATCTATCCAGCAATGCAGGCAGGGGAAACCCAACGCACGGCTGTCTGCCAGTGAGATGAATGAATACTGTTCGCTGAATAAAAAAGAACAGAATTTCATGACCCGACTTTGTGACAAATTGGGTTACTCGGCCAGAGCCGTACACCGAATATTGAGAGTGGCCAGAACTCTGGCCGATATCGATAAGGAAAAAGATATTCAACAAAAACATCTTGCTGAAGCAGTGCATTACAGAAAGCTGGATCGTGAGTCAGGTTAGCCTCCCGGTTTTAGAGCAGGTCCATCATCTTCAAGAAACTTGATGGTGTCGAGCTATGTAAAAAGTGGCCCTGAAGGTCAGTACGGCCTGATTTTCCAGGTCGTACTGCTTCAGCATTTTACCCTCTGGTTCAGAGAACTTGTTGACACCTCAGCGACATCAATGCCCCTGCCAGTACATGCTTTCTGAAACCGCTTTAATTAATTGACTGATGTCTTCTGGATAGACTTCCCCGATGTTGCCGATTCTAAAACAGTCGGCATCAGACACTTTACCGGGATAAATGACAAAACCTTTCCCTTTCAGCTGCTCATAAAAGCGGAGGAATTCATAATCGGGATGCTCTGGAGAGTAAAAAGAAGTAATAAACGGAGAGTGTAGCTTATTGTCTAACAGGCATCTGAAGCCCAGTTCATTCATACCCTGGACGAGCAAACGCTGATTGGTGGAGTAACGCTTGTGACGGGCAGCAATCCCGCCCTCTTCATTCAGCTCAGCCAGAGCTTGATGAAAAGCCCTCACGGTGTGAGTGGGAGAAGTAAAGCGCCACTTGCCATGATTTTTTTCCATGCACTGCCACTGATCATAGAGATCCAGAGACAGGGAGCGGGCCAGCCCTTTGCATTGGGATAAAAGAGTGCGACGGGCTATGACAAAGCCAAAACCGGGAACACCCTGAATACACTTGTTGGCAGAGCTGATCAGAAAATCAATGCCCAGCCCGGCAAGATCAATCGGGACACCGCCAAAACTGCTCATGGCATCCACAATCAGAATGCATTCATGTTTCTTCACCACAGGTGCTATGACTTCAATAGGATTCAACATGCCTGTTGTGGTTTCACAATGAACAATGGCGACATGGGTGATGGCTTTATCTTCAAACAGTATCTGTTCGATTTTTTCAGGTGTCGGAGGACTGATCTCGCCACAATTCAGAACGCTATGAGGAATCTTGAGATACTCGGCAATCTCGGCGATGCGGGCACCGTAAGCCCCGTTATTAATAACCAGTAGCTTGCCTTCATCAGAGATCACTGACCCGATCGTTGCTTCTACCGAAGCAGTGCCACTGCCCTGCATGAGGACGGCAGTATAATCCTCAGTACCCGAGGCCAGCTTTATCAGTTGACTGCGGATCTCTTCCACCACGCCAAGGTTGTAATCATCATCCCAGGTGCACCAGTCTCGCAGCATCGCTTCACGAACACTGGCCGAGGTAGAGAGAGGCCCGGGAGTCAGCAGAAGATAGGGGTTTTCCAGACTCTTTTCTTTCACAGTTGACACTTCTTTTGTAGGCATGGCTTTCATGAGACACCTGTAGAAACATAAACTTCAATCTTCTGGTATATACCAATTTGCATAAAATCATGACGGGGTCACTTTTTTCTGTAAATAGCCAATGGACATTCTTCACAAAAACTTCACATTCCAGTCTGAAAACCCCGGATAAAGAAGACCCAGACCTCAGTGAAACGAATATTTAATTGTCATAACAGCGATCATTTAATTGTCATAAATACGGCTTAGTATGGTATATACCAGTTGAGAATCCATTGACCCTGAGAGAACAGTATTTATGGGACAGGGAAAAAATCAGTATCAAATCATCCGTACAGCCCTGCATGAGCAGATTGAAAGTGGTGCATTGAAACCTGGAAGCAAGCTGCCCTCGGAGCGACTGCTGAGTGAAAAATTCAGCACCACCCGCATTACACTCAGAGAGTCATTGTCATCACTTGAAGCCGACGGACTGGTCTATCGCGAAGATCGCAGAGGCTGGTTTGTTTCACCAGAAAGAGTGACCTACGACCCCACAGTGAATGCTAACTTTCACACCATCGTCACACATCAGGGCAGAGTGCCTGGTACCCGGATGCTCCATGCCGATTTGGTGCCAGCCCCCACCAGAGTTCAGAAGCTGCTTCAGATTCCAGCTCTGACCCCGGTGTATCGACTGCAACGCCTTCGTTCAGTGGATGGGCGGAATGTCCTGTATGTAGAAAATTACATGAACCCTGCCTACTTCCCGGATCTGCTTCAGCACGACCTGTCCCGATCACTGTCTGATATCTATCAGGAACATTACAACCGACGTTATGCCCGTGTCAGCTTCAGGTTGTATCCTGTCGGTCTGAATGCCGAGGCTTCTTCTCATCTCAAGGTCACCACTGGCAGTTCTGGCTTACTGGTTGAGCGTACAAACTACGATCAGTCGAATCTATTGATTGACTGTGACTTCGAGTATTGGCGACAGGATGCAGTGGTTATTGCAGCCAACACCACTATAAACCCTATGGCTTGAGAGCTACAAATACCATCTGGTGTCCACGGCACGAGCAATCTATTAATGAGCGTTCATAAACTTTTAATTTCCAGATCTAACCACTGAAAAGAGGTCACAATGAGCAAAATTCAACTCGCCGTTTTTGATATGGCCGGTACCACGGTCAATGAGGACAACGTCGTTTACAAAACGGTTCATAAGAGTCTTGTCGACGCTGGCTACGACTTCACCCTGGATGAAGTCCTTGAGCACGGTGCAGGCAAAGAAAAACATCAGGCCATAAAAGATACTCTGTCGTCCAAAGGCTTCGACCACTCGGACTCGGAAAAAATCTTCCAGTCCTTTAAAAAACAACTGACACAAGCTTATGCGGAACTGGCAGTGACCTCATTCGACGGCGTGCCCGAGCTTTTGAAGGAGCTGCGGGCAAGAGGCATCAGGGTTGCACTTAATACCGGCTATAGCCATCAGGTAGCAACAGGCCTGCTGAAAAAGATGAACTGGATGCCCGGAGTCGAATTCGATGCTCTGGTTACAGCGGATGATGTTACAAACGGCAGACCTGCACCCGACATGATTGAACTGGCCATGGAGAAAACCGGCGTTCACGACAGTTCACAAGTGCTTAAAGCGGGTGATTCTGCCATTGATATTGAGGAAGGAAAAAATGCCCACTGTGGTATCACCGTTGGTGTGACCACCGGAGCCCAGAGCCGGGAGCAACTGGCAAGAGCCGCGCCAACGCTAGTGCTCGATAGCTTAACCGAGATTCTCAAACACATTTAAACGCTCGTCACCCACCTGCTATCCCCGGCTGGGTGACTCCATAGTCTCGCCTCTCCAATTAAAAATGTCACAGAGACGCAAAAGATCTGTAATATTTTAGTCACCTCCTTCTCGTAGAATTCTGTCATCCCTTCTGGTATTGACCAGAATAAAATGATTGTCTGACTGGAGAGACCCATGAAAAAGCATCTGACAGCCCTGACCCTTGCAGTCACTTCGATTTTCAGCGCCTCATCTTTTGCCGCATCTCCTGTGGAGTTGACGGTTTATACTGCTTTTGAGACTGACCTTCTGAATCGCTACAAAAAAGCCTTTGAGCAGGAAAACCCGGATGTCAGCATCAAATGGGTACGGGACTCTACCGGCATCATGACGGCTAAACTGCTGGCAGAAAAAAATAACAGCAGGGCAGACGTCGTATGGGGTCTGGCCGGTTCCAGCATGGCACTGCTGAAGGATGCAGGCGTGCTGGACACATACACGCCTAAAGGTCTGGATGAAATCAAGGCACAGCTGGTTGATCCTGAAGCCGCCAAAGCCTGGTTTGGCAATCAGGCTTACTTCAACGTGATTTGCTACAACGAAGCAGTAGCCAAAGCCAAAAATCTGCCCAAACCTCAATCCTGGCAAGACCTGCTTGATCCGGTCTATCAGGGTCAGATTGCCATGCCTAATCCGGCCTCTTCCGGTACTGGCTATATGCAGGTTTCCGCCTGGCTACAAAGCATGGGCCAAGACAAGGGCTGGGCCTATATGGATAAGCTCAACAACAACATGGCCCAATACACTCACTCAGGCTCCAAGCCCTGCGTTCAGGCTGCCATGGGTGAAGTGGCTATTGGTATTTCCATGGCCGTTCGCGGGGCCCAACTGAAAAGTCAGGGCGCACCACTGGACCTGATTCTTCCCAAAGGCGGCATTGGCTGGGATGTGGAGTCAGTTGGTTTGGTGGCAGGCACCGACCAGGCTGCAGCTGCGAAAAAACTGATCGACTGGTCTCTCAGCCAGCAGGCCAATGAACAATATGTTGAGGCTTACCCCGTTGTGGGCCACAAAGACGTCAGTAAAAAAGTGCCCAACTATCCAGATGTTGAAAGCGCCATGGTGGATATGGACTTTGGTGAAATGGCCAGTGAGCGTGAGACTGTGCTCGCTGAGTGGTCCAAGCGTTTCGACCATATGTCTGAACCCAAATCTTGATGTCTCACCGGCAATAATGCAGAAAGCGCCGTTTATTCCCCAATGGGAATAAGCGGCTTTTCAGGTTTAGAGCTTTAGGAAGTTAACGCTATGCAACCCTTTCTCACCATCGAAAGCCTGGGGAAAAGCTTTGGCGATTTTACCGCCCTCAAAGAAATTTCCCTGTCCGTAAACAAAGGTGAATTCATCTGTTTTCTCGGCCCTTCTGGCTGCGGAAAGACAACACTACTGAGAATGATTGCCGGACTGGAAGCCTGTCACCAGGGAGAGATCTGGCAGGATGGCACCCGCATAACATCACTTCCACCTGAACAAAGAGACTTTGGCATTGTCTTTCAATCCTATGCCCTGTTCCCCAACCTGAGTGTCGCAGAGAATATTGGTTTCGGTTTGAAAAACCAGGGTCAATCCAAACGAGAAGTCGAAAAGCGTGTTAACGAATGGCTAGACATTATCGGTCTGCCGGATTCCGGCCCCAAATTTCCTTCTCAGCTATCTGGCGGCCAACAACAGCGTGTAGCACTGGCCAGAGCTCTGGCACTCTCCCCGGGACTGTTACTGCTTGATGAGCCTCTCTCTGCCCTGGATGCCAAAGTCAGAATCAGATTGCGGGAAACAATCTGTAAGCTGCAAAGAAAACTGGGCATTACCACCATCATGGTGACTCATGACCAGGAAGAAGCCATGGCCATGGCTGATCGCATTGTGGTGATGAATCACGGACACATTGAACAGACAGGCACGCCTGAAGATATTTATAAACACCCGGCTTCTCGCTTCGTTGCTGAATTTGTCGGTGCCATGAACTTTCTGGAAGGTGATACCAACAGCAACAACCAGATCCTGCTGGCCAATCAGACGCTCTCTTTGCCAGTGGCTGAATCAACAGCGAGAAAAGTCATTCTTGGAATACGTCCGGAAGACCTGAGCTTTAGTGAAGGCCAGTCTGCACTGCCAGTCAGTGTCGAAAATCTGGAGTTTCAGGGTTCCTTCGTTCGTGCAGAATGCAGTCCTGTGGGCTGGGGCACTGAGCGGCTGATTAAAGTCGATGTACCTATCCACCAGCTGGCCGCTCTGGAGCTTGAACCGGGAAGCCTGAACCAATTGTCCCTGAGTGAAAAACATATCCATGTCTTCCCCGCAGTATGATGAGTCCGCTTTGACTATGAGTATCTCTACACACACCCCGGCGGACGCACACTCTCCAGCACTGAGCCGGAAATCTCTGCTGCCAGCCATCGGCAAGGATCAATGGGTTCTTGGATTGGTCATCGCAGCGGTTGTTCTATATCTGATCATTACACTGTTACTGCCACTTCTGTCGATGCTGGCAAGAAGTGTTCAGGACAGCGATGGGGCTTTTATTGGTCTGAATTACTTTGCTGAGTATCTTGGCAACCCGGCTCTCAGCCAGTCCATTGGCAATACGCTGAAAGCGGGTGCCATTGTTACGACAATAGTTGTTAGCTTGTCATTCCTGTTTGCCTACGGACTGACACGGACGCAGATGCCTCTCAAACCACTTTTCAAGGTATTGGGCATGTTACCCATACTGGCGCCCTCCTTGCTGCCTGCCATTAGTATGATTTATCTGTTTGGCAATCAGGGGGTAGCTGTAGACCTGCTATTCGGTCATTCTATTTACGGCCTGCCCGGTATTGTTATGGGTCTGGCTTTCTGGACCTTTCCCCATGCCCTGTTGATTCTTACGACCGCGCTTTCGACCTCCGACGCCAGACTCTATGAAGCAGCACGTTCCATGGGGACTTCTCCGTTCAGAACCTTCACAACAATCACTCTTCCAGCGGCCAAATTTGGTTTGATCAGCACAGTCACTGTTGTTTTCACTCTGGTCGTCACCGACTTTGGTGTCCCGAAAGTGATTGGCGGCCAATATAACGTACTGGCCACCGATATCTACAAACAGGTCGCCGGTCAGCAGAACTTTGCCATGGGTGCCGTCATCAGTGTGCTTTTGCTGATACCGGCGCTATTAGCGTTTGTCATTGATCACAGAGTTCAGAAAAAACAGAAAGAATTGTTTGGCGCTCGTTCTGTCAATTTTGAGCCTGAGCGAAACCCTGTGAAGGATGGCCTTTTTTTCCTGCTTTGCAGCCTGATCTCTCTGGCCATTCTGGCCGTGGTGGGCATGGCGATTTATGGCTCACTGGTCACTTTCTGGCCCTGGAACATGGCGCTGTCCTGGAACAATTATCACTTTGAAAAGTTCAGTGCCAATGGCTGGGAGCCCTACCTCAACTCTCTGGAAATGGCGTTCTACACAGCTATTGCCGGAACCCTGATTATTTTCATTACGGCTTACAATGTGGAAAAAAGTAAGTTGCCACCCATTCTGAAACACTTTATCCACATTATGGCCATGTTACCGATGGCAGTACCCGGTATGGTGCTGGGCCTGGGTTATATCTTCTTCTTTAACCAAGCCGGTAATCCATTGGGAATACTCTACGGAACCATGGCGATTCTGGTCATCAATACCACAGCCCACTACTTCACCGTGGGGCACCTGACGGCATTGACCGCCCTGAAGAAGTTACCCGCTGAGATCGAACAGGTAGCCGCATCGCTCAAAATTCCTCAGTACAAAGCCTTCCTTAAAGTATCCCTGCCGGTCTGCACACCTGCTCTGCTGGATATAGCGATCTACCTTTTCGTCAATGCCCTGACCACCACATCGGCTGTCGTTTTCCTATATTCCACCGATACGATGTTGGCTTCCGTTTCTGTAATGAATATGGAAGATGCCGGACAAACAGGCCCGGCCGCAGCCATGGCCGTTTTGATTTTGGCAACCGCAGCCTGCGTTAAAATAGGTCATATGACTTTGGGTAAGCTGCTATTGAACAGAACCCAGAAATGGAAACGCTCCTGAAGCAATGTCAAGTAAGCTTAAGCCCCTTCAAGTCCGGCCAGATTTCTGGTCGGCTATTTATCCCGGAACATTCATCAAGCCGCTTTGGTTACTCCAAAACCGGTGATTCAGTTTGCAACGCTTCCTGCATCATACCTATATCCTCAGCAACATCATTATCAGGTTCGGAAAAAAAAGCGATATGAAACACAGCCTCACCTTCCTGAACAAGAGGAATGTTCTGTTTACCAATAATGATGCCTGCCTGTGCGGCTTTGACCAGAGCAATGATTTCACCAAACGGGCTTCCAATAGTAGCTAACGGGGTTCCTTTATCAACTTGATCGCCCAGTTTTTTAAGTGAGTTGAAAATACCGCTGGCATTAGCTCTGACCCATGAACTTTTGTTAGCTATATAAGGTGTGAAGGATTTTACCTTGCGCCTCAATCTGACCATCCCCAGCTTAGCCAGAACATTGATAACGCCGTTAACTCCCGCACGTATACTGACTTCATCAAACCTTAAGGCTTCTCCAGCTTCATATAGCAGTATACGTGTATTATGCTCTTCAGCTGACTGCCGAAGGGACTGGTCGCGAATATTGGCATTCAATAAAACGGGTACCCCGAACGCTTTTGCCAGGCTCAGAGTTTCTGTGTCCATTAAATTGGCACGAATCTGAGGCAGATTTGAGCGATGTATAGCCCCTGTGTGAAGGTCTATACCGCATTCACAAAGGCTGACTATTTCTGTCAGGAACATGTGCGCTAACCGGCTCGCAAGTGAGCCTTTCGGGGAACCGGGAAAGCTTCTGTTTAAGTCTCGACGATCCGGGAGATACCGGCTTTGATAAAGCACCCCATAAACATTAACCATGGGCACAAGAATTAACGTACCCGCAGTCACTTTAAATGTCTTCAAATTGATGAGCCGGCGAATAATCTCAATACCGTTCAGCTCATCGCCGTGAATGGCTGCGGACACAAAGACCTTTGGACCAGGTTTTCTAGTGTGTATGACATGTACAGGCACCGAAAAATCCGTATCGGTATATAGCTTTGCAACCTCCAGACGAACTTGCCTGGTCTGCCCGGCCTTAATCACACAACCACCAATACTGATATCTGGTACTAACATCGTTGCTACCTTTAGCCTTTTCCACGAGTTCGGGTTGATTTCGTTGTTTTGCTTTCAATAAATTCGTAGATCATGCCAGCAACATTTTTTCCAGTTGCTTTTTCAATACCTTCCAAACCCGGAGAGGAGTTAACTTCCATAACCACTGGGCCATTGTCAGATTGTAAAAGGTCGACACCGCAGACGTTCAGTCCCATGACTTTTGCGGCATTAGCTGCAGTTGCTCTCTCCTCTTTTGACAAACGGACGAGTGTGGCTGTTCCGCCGCGATGCAGGTTTGAGCGAAACTCTCCATCTGCTGCTTGTCGCTTTATAGCTGCTACAACTTTGCTACCAATCACAAAACAACGGAGATCTGCACCGCCTGCTTCTTTAATAAACTCCTGTACTAATATATTCGCTTTTAACCCCATAAAAGCTTCAATGATTGCTTCTGCCTCTCTCTGAGTAGATGCCAGAACTACACCGATACCATGAGTACCCTCCAGTAATTTTACTACGACTGGTGCTCCGCCTACGTTCTTGATGAGATCCTTTACATTTTCGGGCTTACTGGCAAAACCTGTTCTTGGTAATCCAATATCTTTTCGTGACAACAGTTGTAAAGAACGTAATTTATCGCGTGAGCGGGTAATGGCAACAGATTCATTCACACAGAAAGTGCCCATCATTTCAAACTGCCTGACGATGGCCGTGCCATAAAATGTAATGGAAGCTCCAATTCTTGGTATGACAGCATCGTAGTAAGGAAGCGACTCACCGCCACAACGAACAGTGGGGCGACTGCGTGTTACATCCATATAGCAATGGAGTGTGTCAATAACATCAACTTCATGACCTCGTTCTTCACCCGCTTCTTTCAGGCGACGAGTTGAGTACAATTTGGGGTTACGAGACAGTACTGCAATTTTCATATTGACTCCAGTCCACTTCAAGAGAGAAGCCCGAAGGAATAAGAACCCTTAATCTAGTCCAAATATGCATGAGCACTTACGTATGGTTTTTACCTTAATCGCTGAGTGTTTCAAAGATGCCGGACAAACAGGCCGGGGCAGCAGCCATGACCGTTTTGATTCTGGCAACAGTGCTGCATCAAGACAGGTTCTATGACTTTGGGTAATCTGAGACTGAGCAGAACCCGGAAATAAAAATACTCCTGAAGCACACTTAAACCCTCCAAATCCGGTCGGATTTCTGGCCGACCATTCAGACACCTACGGAGTCATAGTATACGCAGACTTGGACAGCTGAAAACTTCATGTCTATAAATGACGCAGGTTTTTTGAAAATTGTATTTGAGAGCATTAATGACCATTAAGCTTTTGTGGGTAACTTTCTTCATTTTAATTTCAAATATATGTCTTGCCGGCATTGAGCAAGATCTTGAAGAAATCAAGAAAAATATGAAAATAGCTTATGAAAAAATAGAAGAGACTAAACATAAGTTAAAAAGGCCAAACCTTGTAGTGTCTGACCCTATAGCAGCTTCAGGAGGCTTTGAGTTCAGAATGTGTGGTTTCTCAAGAAATGCTCCGGAAGCAAGAGACGCTTTGCTTACAGCTCTAACCCATTTAACGGAAGTTTTAAGCCAAATAAAATTTTTTGCAGAAAGCTATCCTGAGCTTGAACAAGCTGAAACACTATTAAATCTTCATTCCGCTGCGCAGCATCCACTAGAACATGCTTTATCAGTGAGTCATGTGCTAATTGGATTACCTTACGCTCCTGAAATAACGAATCAGCTTCAGGAAGTTGAAAATTTAGCAGAAAAAATCAACTCGGAACTGAGCAGAATTTAGCTTCAGAGGCTCTGTGGGGGACAATTTCGAGACAAAGCTTGATATGAAAGGGTGAATCAGCCTTTCACCACCCCTGTCAGGAATACATAGACTCGTAAAAAATGCCCATCTCGCCGTTGGGTTCTGGCGGGAATTTTTTCTGGTCTGGAAATAAACGACTCTGCTTTTTCAGTTCCTGCCTGATTCTGTGCCGGATAGCAGCATAGACCATCAGACGTTGATGTACCTGAATGTCTGTTTATTTCTTTGACAACAGATTTCAGGTAAATATCAACCGGGGTGGTGAAAGGCAGATAAAGGCTCTGCCTTAAACCGCAATCACTCCACCGTCACAGACTTGGCCAGGTTACGAGGCTGATCAACATCCGTTCCCTTGATAATGGCCACGTAGTAGGACAACAGTTGCAGAGGGATGGTGTAGAGAATGGGGGCGACGACTTCCGGCGCTGTTTCTACAGGTAATACCTTAATGCCGTCGCCGGCCACCAGACGGGCGTATCGGTCTGCAAAGACAAACAGCTGTCCGCCTCTGGCGCGAACTTCTTCCATATTGGATTTCAGCTTTTCTAAAAGATCGTTGTTGGGTGCCACCACAATCACGGGCATATCGCTATCAATCAGAGCCAATGGACCGTGTTTCAATTCACCTGCCGCGTAGGCTTCGGCGTGAATGTAGGAGATTTCCTTCAGCTTTAGCGCACCTTCCATGGCAATTGGGTATTGGGTACCGCGACCTAAGAAAAGGCTATGATGCTTGTCAGCAAAATCTTCAGCGACTGCTTCAATCTCATTGCTCATTTCCAGCGTACTGCTGATGATATGGGGCAGCTCTCTCAGGGCTTTTACTACTTCGGATTCCTGCTCTTCGGTCATTCCGGTGTGGCGACCAATGGCTGTTACCAGCATCAACAACGCAGTCAGTTGAGTCGTGAAGGCTTTGGTTGACGCGACACCGATCTCGGCTCCAGCCCGGGTCATCAAAGCAATATCAGACTCTCTAACCATGGAAGATCCCGGAACATTACAAATGCTCAGGGAAGCCATGTAACCCATTTCTTTAGCCAGCTTCAGAGCTGCCAGAGTGTCTGCTGTTTCGCCTGACTGGGAAATAGTGACGAACAGGCAGTCCTCAGGCACAAAGAATTTGCGATAGCGAAACTCTGAGGCAATTTCTATACGACACGGGATTCCGGCCAGCTCCTCAAACCAGTAGCGGGCCACCATACCGGCATGATAACTGGTCCCACAGGCAACAATCTGGATGGCTTTGGTTTTATTGAGAAGCTCGATACCGTTTTTACCCAGAATATCCAGGTTCAGCTTTGTCTCACCCAAACGGCCTTCCAGCGTGTTGGCAATGGCATCGGGTTGTTCATGAATTTCTTTGAGCATGAAGTGACGGTATGGCCCCTTGTCTCCGGCATCGTGCTCAACGTCACTTTCTCTGGCGGCACGGGTCACACTTTTACCATCGACATCAAAGACAGACACCGTTGTCCGGGTCACTTCAGCCACATCACCTTCTTCCATGAACATGAACCGACGGGTCACCGGAAACAGCGCCAACTGATCGGAGGCAATGAAGTTTTCACCCAGTCCCAGACCTATGACCAGTGGACTGCCAGAACGCGCAACCACCAGCCGCTCGGGATCTTTGCGATCCATAACGACCATACCATAGGCGCCTTCCAGCCGGGGCACAGCCGCCTGAACAGCAGCGATCAGACTGTCAGCACTTTTCAATTCGTGGCTGACCAGGTGGGCAATAACTTCTGTGTCTGTGTCAGAAGCAAAGGCGTAGCCCTCCTGCTCCAGATAGTTTCTCAGCAACTCGTGGTTCTCAATAATACCGTTATGAACCACGGCGATATCTTCACCGGAGACGTGGGGGTGAGCGTTGCGTTCGTTGGGCTCACCATGGGTCGCCCAGCGAGTATGGGCAATACCGGTTCCACCAGGCACCTGAGACTTGTTGATCGCTTCACTCAATTCGGAGACTTTTCCGGTTCTGCGAAGTCGCTGAAGTTCACCATTGGTACTAACAATGGCGACACCTGCAGAGTCATAGCCGCGATACTCCAGACGACGTAAACCTTCTAACAGAATGGGCGCCACATCCCTCTGCGCTACAGCACCGACAATGCCACACATAATTTTCTACCTTTGATTTGTGTTCTGCCTGATATTCAGTTCTTTTTGGTGGGACGCTGCCAGCCGTCAATGTTTCTCTGACGACTCCGGGCTACCCCCAGCTGGTCTTCGTCCAGGCTCCGGGTAATCACTGAGCCCGCTGCAGTGGTGGCCCCTTTTCCTACAGTCACCGGTGCAACCAGTGAACTGTTGGTGCCTATGAAGGCATTATTTTCAATCACGGTTTTGTGCTTGTTAACTCCATCATAGTTACAGGTCACAGTACCCGCCCCGACATTGACACCCGTGCCTATTTCAGCGTCGCCTATATAGGTCAGATGATTAACCTTGCTTCCCTCACCGATGGACGCCTTCTTGATTTCAACAAAGTTGCCCACCTTGGCATTTTCTGCCATCTGAGTACCCGGACGCAGTCGTGCGAATGGGCCCACTTCACAGTGAGCGGAGACTTCTGCATCTTCAAGAATCGAGTGCGCCTTGATGACAGCCCCCTCGCCAATTCTGGAATTGCGAATGATACAACCGGCCTCAATGACCACGTTATCAGCAATCTCGACATCGCCTTCCAGAATCACGTTGACATCCAGCAGGATATCTCTGCCGGTTTTGATATCACCGCGAATATCCAGGCGGGCCGGATCAATAATGGTGACACCGCTGGTCATCATCGCAGTAGCCAGCTGTTGCTGGAAGGCCCGCTCCAGTTCTGTGAGCTGAACCCGACTGTTTACCCCTTCAACCTCGGTAGCCTTTTGCGGTTGAACGTGAACTACGGGTGTCTCTTCAGACACGGCTTTAGACACGACATCCGTCAGATAATATTCCTGCTGGGCATTGTTGTTATCCAGCCCCATGACCCATTCACTCAGCTTGCTGCCGGGAATGGCCATGATACCGGTGTTCACTTCATTGATAGCCAGTTGTTCAGGCGTCGCGTCTTTATCTTCAACAATAGCCTGAACGCTGCCAATATCATCCCTGACAATACGACCATAGCCTGATGGGTTAGCCAGATTGATAGTCAACAGACCCAGACGCTCACCGTTACTGGCTGCCAGCAGAGATTGCAGGGTTGAGGAATGTATTAAGGGTACATCGCCGTAGAGCACCAGCACGACATCGGCATCTTTACAGCCGGGAATCACCTGCTGAACAGCATGGCCTGTCCCGAGCTGCTCAGTCTGCTCAACCCAGTTCAGGTGGTAGTGCCCCAGGGCATTTTTTACCTTGTCTGCACCGTGGCCAATTACGACATGGATTTCACCCTTGCCAATCACTTGCTGGGTTTGCAGGGCACTGAGAATGACATGCTCCAGCATCGGCTTGCCGGCAATGGGGTGAAGAACTTTGGGAAGGTTGGATTTCATACGGCTGCCCTGACCAGCAGCAAGAATGACGATATCAGCTCTCATGGTTAGCTCTTGAAAATGGTCTCTTGATCATTCAGATTTCTCTGTGTTGCCTGCCAGGAAAAAACAAAAGCAAGGAACCATGGCAAAACGACACGGTTTACCGCCCCCGGAAAAATCTTTGAACCTCTTGGTCTGAGCTCATTGGTTTTCAATGACCTCATGAAGACAGCAGACAGGGCATTTAACAGCAGGAAACATCAGAAACAAGTGCCGCTTTCCTTACAACCCATGTCATAAGAAAAGATGACACTTTTCTACAGTATTGAATTTAGCTTATCCTATACAGATTGAAACACAACTGTGTTTGTCATTGGAAAATTGACAATATGAACCTGGATACTTTGAAACAGCTTGGGCTCGACCAGAAGGAAATCAAGCTTTATCTGGCCCTGTTAAAGCAGGGAACCGCCTCTATTCGTGATATTGCGGCTGAAGCCGATATTAATCGCGGAACCACTTATGAGACTCTGAAAGGCCTCGCGGGTAAAGGTATTGTCAGTTACTTTCCGAAAGGAAAAAGACGGGTTTTCTGTGCAGAGCCTCCTGAAAAGCTTTTGGATCTGGCAGAAGAGAAAAAACAGTCTCTGGAACAGAGTATTGAGGAGATGAAACAAAAGCTGATCCCGCAACTGAATCAATTAAAACCTGACTTCAATACCGGCAACGTCCGCTTTTATGAGGGAGACAGCGGCATCGAGTTCGTTCTTAAGGATATTCTGAGCACTGTCGCCAAAAAGGATGACAAAAACTACTCCATTTTCTCATCCAAACCGATCCGGCAGCATCTGTATCGGCCCTTTCCGAACTATACCCAGCAGCGCATCCGCAAGGGTATTAATGTCCGGGTTATCGCTATTGGTGAAGGCGGTGAGGATGCTGAACTTTCTGAGCGCAAATGGATCAATGCCACGGGTAGAATTGATGCCAGCTATATCGCAATTTATCCGCCAAAAGTCGCCATGATCTCGCTGGCATCCATGGATTACCCCGTTGCTGTTGTGATCGATTCCATTGAAATCGCCCGCACTCAGCAAATCATCTTTGATACGCTTTGGAACACTTTGTAAAGGCATGGCAAGTCATGAATACATGACATCTCTGGATCATTTTCTCATCAGCAATTGAGCTCTAATGCGGTAGTTTCACAAGTGGTTAGTCCGCCTGACAGTCATGTCAGTGAACTCCATCACCCCATCTGAAATAATCCTTCCGACACTAACGAAACCCTGCTCAGAGAGTGGGGCCGATCTATCTCAAGGAGGAATCAATATGGCATCAATAGGATTAAGAGATTGTATGACGGTGGCTTTTAAGGCGGCATGCATTACTGCATCCAGGCTCGTAGCTGTGCCCGGAGGAGTCGCTGGCTATGTTGGGGGACGTACTGTTGGCGCCGTGGGTGGTGCTGTTATTGTTGGTGGTGCGAAGCTCTCCAATAAGTTGTTCAATACAGACTATAAGCCCAGGTCCATCAATGAATACTCTATTAGTGCCGCTGGCAGCGCTGCTAACTGGGGTGCTTTGACTTCTTCGATCATGATCCCTGCTTACACGGCCCCACTACTGGGCGTACCGATTATTTTGGGTAAGGTTTTCGAGTTTGAGTATACGATTAGTGTAATGATGGAGAATTATGACAAAGAGGCTGACAAAGAGAATCTTTTACAGATTTCACCAGACAGCTTTAATAAATTAGAGCCTTCGACGATGGAGTCAAACCCTGGTTGACATTTAATAACCCATCAGCAGCCGCCCGGTTATTGATGGGTTTTTATAGACGTCTCAGGACTGCCTTTTAGATACAATCGGACGCGTCAGTTTATTGTAATGTGTCTTACACTCTACGGATGCGTGCAGTATCTTGAGCCGACGGGTTCTTTGCCAAGTCTCCGATACAGGCACAACAACATACAGGCTCTTGGAGAAGCACTGTTTTGACGAAACTATCCCATCTCTGGACTGATTTCAGAACGGATCCCCTCGGGGCTATCCGTGACTGGCAGAATGCCAGAACCACCTGGCTAATCATGCTGCTGAGCGCTGTTTTTCTGGAGTCAGTGGCCTTTTATTTTCAGTACGTTATGTATCTGGACCCCTGTGAACTCTGTGTTTATCAGCGTCTGGCGGTGTTGCTGATTGGTGTTGCGGCTCTTATTATGCTGGTGGCACCGCGAAACAAATTGGTAAGAGGTCTTGGATACGTCATCTGGATTGCCGGTGCTGCCTATGGGTTGGATGCTGCGATCAAAATGCTGGATTACTACTCTTCCGAAGATCTGTTCATGTCCTGCAAGGCTCTGCCTACCTTCCCGCTTGATCTGCCGCTGTACGAGTGGTGGCCTCAAATGTTCCTGCCTTCCGGTTTCTGCGGGCAGGACGGCTGGCATTTCCTTGGCATGAATATGGCGCATTGGATGACGCTTATATTTGGTGTTTACATAGTGGCTTATATGCTCTGCCTGATCAGTCTGTTCAGGAAATCAAAGTAATCGAGCAAGCACACCGTCGGGCGCCCGGGAGTATGTGTTCCAGGCGCCCAATCCTTGCCATTCCCTCATAGAGTTCTTCAGACAATTCTAATTCTGACCGGCAGATGTCAAAAGCCTCCCGGCTACGGACTGATTGCTCAAGCTGATTGAACATTGAGCTTTTCAGTCAACCAGCAGAGATAATCATCAATGGTTTCGTCCAGCTCATTAGGTAAATGGTGCCGGGCATCTTCGAGATAATAAACACTGGGTCGGGTATAAAGCTTCTCAAGTACAGGAATGTTGTGTTTGGCATCGACTGTTCGGTCGAATGTACCCTGAAGAATGAGTGGGCTGACCGGTGATTTTATCTTGCTGGACTCAATACGCTTGATCCAGCGATCCATCGCCAGCACCCATTGTATGGGCAGAATGTCGGAAGACAAAGGATCGTTATGAGACAACTCCAGAAACGATTTTTTTCTGGAATTCCGGGTGTAATTTCTGGGCAACCGTGAAATGAACAGTTTCGCCAATTGCAGCTGCAATCGTCCCAGTGTCCACTTCCAGGGCCTGACCAGTGGAGCGGATAAAATGACCTGTTGGAATGGGCTGGCCTTGTGATGAGCTTCCCGGTTATTCAGACAATCTGTCAGGATCGCACACCCTGTGCTCTGGCCAAAAGCATGCCAGGGCCTCGGCAGGTTACCTCCACAGAGGCTCAATATGTCTTCAAGAATCAGCGTGTAGACAGAAAAATCCGGGATGGTGGCGGGCTTACCGCTGGAGAGCCCGTGTCCGGGCAGGTCATAGGCCAGAACATTGAAGCCCTGTTCCAGGAGAAATCGGATGATTCGGTCGAAAAGCCCAACATGGTCGTAGTAACCGTGAAGAAGAAAAAAAGTGCCTCTGGAATCGGACTTCTCGAACAGATGACAGGCTACCTTGTAGTTGCAGCTGTCGATTGACCCCATAAAGTGGCGAACATCAGCTAACTTGGTTCCAAAATTGATACCATAGAAATCAAAGTATTCTTTGAAGTCCGGGTTCTGGTCGGCGTGTGAGCCCCGGGTTTCCAGGGGAAACACCAGAGGCTTGATCTGTTCCTTGAGGTTTTCAGGATTCAGCATAGGGGACTCTGTTCGTGAGTTGGGCTCAAGGCTCTCTTTTATCCTGAACGGCTTAGGGCCCTTCATCAGGCTTTTTCCAGATCCTCAAGCCTGACTTCCATTTCTTTCTCGGAAACGACTTCACAGACCGTCTCGCCTTGGGTATTTCTCTGCTTTCTGATGTATTGCACCAGAATCAGACCCCGTCTGGAACCGAGGTCAGCCATAAACGTCATCTCCAGTTGCTGATAGAGAGGATGGTTCATGATCACCTTGTCGCCTTTGTTGAAGCCAACAGCTTTGTTTGAGCCGGTGCCTTTACCTTCTGCATGGCTACTGAGTGTTTCGACAATTAACCGGATATCCTTGATCACTTCGTGACCGTTGGGGATAGGTTTTGGCAGTAGAGCCTGCACGTCCTGCTCCTTACTTTTGCCCAGGCGGCCATCCTTATGGAGCTGGCGGTTGATCCGGTTGAAGTAGACGATCTCGCTGACGCCACGGGTAGAACGGATCTTGTGATAGCGATCCAGATCCTTGAAATCCAGATAAAGAAACACATAGCCGGGAAAGAGCATCTCTTCCTTCAACAGGCCTTTGGTTCGAACCTTTACAACCGGGCAGTACGCATCAAAACCCTGGATTTCCAGGTTTTCCCAGGCTCTCTGCTCTTGGCGAGGTCTGGTTTTAAGCAGGTACCATCCCTCTTGCAAGCACTCTTGACTCTGCATACATATTCCCTGAATGCTTTTCTGCTGTGTAGAACAAAAGTACAAATCACCAGATGTCAGACTTTTCAAGGTTTACATCAGTAACGGCTATTGAACTGAATGGTCTACGATCTGAGCAGCTTTATCGCAATTTCTATTCAAAGTGCCTCATTATAATTCTCATGGTCGAACTATGCACCGCTTAAAATCCAGAGTCCCATATTTAACCAGACGATAACCAGAGCGGCTTTGGGGTAGCGTGACTCGCATTTGTGGAGAGACACTGCGGGACTGGGGACAAGGCTTGAATCCTCTTTTTTGGCAGGTGCTCTTTGATAACCATTGAACCCAATGAATCTCTGCGTTTCATCGGAGAGAAGGTATTCGACCAGAGTTTTGGCGGCGGCCTCATGCTCGGTAGCCTTGAGGATGACCAGCTCCTGAAGCAGTGGTGTGTAAAGTGACTGCGGGACTAGAGTTACACTCACTGGGAAAAGAATGCTATTGAAGTCGACTTCTTTCACCTGGGAAAAAGGCGCAAAACCAGCATCGGAAGAATTTTTTATATCGCTCCATGTTTCCCTGACATGCTCATTGTAAGAGAGCCTATCCTGATCTCTGATTATTCGGTAAAGATAATATTTTTGAAGGACGGACTTAGCGGCGTGCCGGTAGGGTGCACCTTCCCGGTCTGCAATGTGAATTGTTGGAGGGTTGTTATCTATAAGGTAGGTTTTTATGTCGTTGGGTTTTAACGGGCTCCGCTGACCGTGCCAGAATGCCAGCAAACCCTGGGCATAGATCTTCCTGGAATTTGCTAAAATCTTATCCATTTGTTCCAGTTTTGCCGTCTTTAAATTGTCAGCAGATAGAAACAGATCAAACTTCTGAGTGTTGTCACTAACCCGGTACCTCAGGTCTTGAGAACTGCCATAGTACAGTTCCAGGGTGTGACCATACCGTGACTGGAACTGCCCTTTCAGGCTTTCCAGAACATGTTGAAAGCTCGCTGCCACAGCAACCTTGATAGTGTCAGCGTCTGATAGGGGAGTAATGGTGAGTAGGCATCCAAAAATGAAAGTCAGAATCGGCAGGTCAGGAATGGCTTTCAATTTAGAGAAAGATTTTGGGTATCTTACAAAACGTGGGTGTCTAACAAAACGTAAGTGAAACAAGATTTTTCTCCACAACCCATTGAGCGAATTACAGAGCTTAGTTTAGGTTCCAGGAGGCTGACTGAGAATAGACTGCCCCACGCGGCAATTGCTCCAGCATTGCTCTAGCTCCTGCGCCCATGCAGCGGCAGCAAACTGGTCTGAAAATCCGCCTTTGTTCGTCAAATAGCTCGCTATTTTCCTCACAAAACCGAATTTTCGTCCTCAATTTTCTGCCGTCCTCGCTACGGGGTCGCCAAGACGGGGTCGCCTGGATGGGCGCTATTCTCTATTTTATTGACAGGCTTCTTCCAGCATCGCCACAGCCGGGAGCTTCTTGCCTTCTACAAACTCCAGGAAGGCACCGCCGCCCGTAGAAATGTAAGATACTCGGTCTTTAATTCCGTACTTGTCGATTGCGGCCAGAGTATCACCTCCACCGGCGATAGAGAAAGCGTCAGACTCGGCAATAGCCAGAGACATGGAGCGAGTGCCTTCACCAAATTGGTCAAATTCAAAGACACCCACAGGGCCATTCCAAAGAATGGTTTTAGAGGACTTCAGAACTTCATTGAACAGTTTCCGGGTTTGGGGGCCTACGTCTAAGATCATGTCGTCGTCTTCTACTTCTGATACCCGTTTAACGACAGCGGTTTCATTTTCATCAAATTTCTTACCGCAGATTACATCTACAGGCATAGGTACGTTAACCTTTTCCATCAGTGCCCTGGCATTGGGGATCAGATCTTCTTCGTAAAGGGATTTACCGACATTGTGACCGGCAGCAGCGAGAAAGGTGTTGGCGATACCGCCGCCCACGATCAACTGATCGCAGACGTCAGACAGGGATTCCAACACCGTCAGTTTGGTGGAAACTTTGGAACCACCGACGATGGCACACATAGGACGCTCAGGATTTCCCAGCGCTTTACCCAGTGCCTCCAGCTCACCCGCCAGCAACGGGCCTGCACAGGCAATTTCAGCAAATTTACCCACGCCGTGAGTCGATGCCTGAGCACGGTGAGCGGTACCGAATGCATCCATTACATAGACATCGCACAGGGCTGCCATTTTTTTAGACAGTGCTTCGTCGTCCTTCTTTTCACCCTTATTGAAACGTACGTTCTCAAGAATGACCAGTTCACCGTCGGCAACGTCAAAACCACCGTCAACCCAGTCTTTGATCAGGCGTACTTCTCTGCCCAACAACTCGCCAATGTAGTCCGCAACGGGTCTTAGGGAGAACTGCTCGTCGTACTCACCTTCAGTCGGGCGACCCAGATGTGAGGTTGCCATGACTTTGGCACCGGATTCCAGAGCGCGCTTAATGGTGGGCAGAGAAGCGAGGATTCGTGCATCGCTGGTGACTTTGCCGTCTTTGACTGGAACGTTGAGGTCTTCACGGATCAGGACCCGTTTGCCAGTCAGATTCAGGTCGGTCATTTTCAATACGTTCATCAGGGTCTCTCCCTATGCACGGGTTCAATAAAGTTCGACTGCTGTCAGGAAGAGACAGCAGTGCCAAGGGGTAGAATTGGCATGGACAATAGCACAAAAAAATCACACCCGGTACGTACTCTTGGCCAGATATGACGTCAACCAACAGGGTTTTCAGGCGTTGACGCAGGGCAAAAAAAACTCCATTGAAATATCATTGATCAACAGAGTTGGAAGGAAGGTATAACAGAATTGAACAGGTCTCACGAGGGCTGCTTAAAGCAGCCCCTCAGCAGAGTTTTACTGATTACAGACCCGCCGCGGCTCTCAGGATGTCAGCCTTATCGGTGCGTTCCCAGGAAAATGCTTCCTCTTCACGACCGAAGTGACCGTATGCTGCAGTAGCCTGATAAATTGGACGCTTCAGATCCAGCATGTCGATCAGACCTTTCGGACGCAGATCGAAATACTCATGAACCAGCTCTTCAATTCTGGCATCAGCAATCTTGCCAGTGCCGAAAGTATCAATAGCGATAGACGTTGGCTCCGCGACACCAATCGCATAAGACACCTGAATCTCGCACTTGTCAGCCAGACCGGCAGCCACGACGTTTTTGGCCACGTAGCGACCTGCGTAAGCAGCGGAACGGTCAACCTTTGAAGGATCCTTGCCGGAGAAGGCTCCGCCACCGTGACGAGCCATACCACCGTAAGTATCTACAATGATTTTGCGCCCCGTTAGACCACAGTCACCCACTGGGCCACCAATCACGAAAATACCGGTTGGGTTGATGTGGTAACGGGTGTCTTCATGAAGCCATTGTGCAGGCAGAACCGGCTTGATGACTTTTTCCAGAATTTCTTTTTGCAGCTCTTCCTGAGAGATGTCAGGATGGTGCTGTGTTGAGAGAACCACGGCATCCACACTCTGCACTTTGCCTTCGCTGTCGTAACGCATCGTGACCTGGCTTTTGGCATCCGGACGCAACCAGGGCAGAGTACCATTTTTACGCAGCTCGGCCTGACGCTTAACCAGCTCGTGAGAATAGTAGACAGGAGCAGGCATCAGTACCGGTGTTTCATTGGTAGCGTAACCAAACATCAGGCCCTGGTCACCCGCGCCCTGTTCATGCTCGTCTGTTTCATCAACTCCGACAGCGATATCCGGAGACTGCTTGCCAATAGCATTCATAACGGCCACGCAATCACCATCAAATCCCAGGTCACCATGGTTATAACCAATGTCAGTGACCACTTTGCGAACCAGTTCTTCGATATCAACATAAGTGTCTGTACGCACTTCACCCGCTACGATCACCATGCCGGTTTTTACCATGGTTTCAACCGCGACACGGGCTTCCGGGTCATCCTTGAGGATGGCATCCAGAATAGCGTCGGAAATCTGGTCGGCAATCTTGTCCGGATGACCTTCGGAAACCGACTCGGAAGTGAATAGCGTGTAATCTGCCATCGTCGTTTTTCGCCTCTTAAAACTATTCAGTCCAGGGGTCTGAAAAACCGCCTGACCTGAATCTGAAAACCATTACGCAGCCCCAGATACTGGGACTCACCTATTTCCAGACTTGCATCCTGTGCCCAGCCATCAAGGTCTTCGACACTGAATCCAAGCCACAAATCGCCACAGGATTCCCGTACCCAATCCTGATTGTGACTGCTGAGTTCACTGACCAGCATACTGCCACCCGGCTTCAACAGTCTTGAAACCCAGGTGAAGATACCGGAAGGGGTGGCTACATGGTGTAACACCATATTAGCCACTATGCAGTCAAACTGACCCTCCAGAGCACTAAGGGCTTCTATTTCTCCATGAATAAACTGGATGTTATTCAGGTTTCGCTCTTTTACCCTTTGTTGACTGATGGCCAGCATTTCTCCGGAATTGTCCACAGCATAGACTCGCTGAAAACGCTCACTCAGCGTTGCCAGGAAATCGCCCTCTCCCGGCCCCAGCTCCATCACTTGCTGATGGTCGGGCAATTCCGTTTTTTCCAGAACGTCAGCCACACATCGGGCATAGAGGTCATGATCAGCAATGAGTTCCTGATGCTGTCGAAACTGATTCACATTGCGGGCAAAAAATGCCATGGATTGTTCAGCTCTCTGACCTCTGACCTTCAACAGGCGTCGGGTCAGGGAAGACGACAACGACAGAGTGTCGACCGCTGAAAAAAGGGAGCGCATGACATCACTGCTGATCCTTTCCTGTGGGGGCAGAGCCCGACGGTAAAAAACGGTATTACCTTCCTTGCGGGTACTCACAAGTCCAGCCTGAGAGAGAACCTTGAGATGGTGACTCATGGCAGGCTGACGCATATCGAAGAGGCTGCTGAGTTCAAGCACCCCGAAAGAGTCTGTGCTTAGTACTCTCAGGATCTCTAGCCTCAGTACATCGCCATACGCTTTTCCCAGTGCGGCAAGCTGTTCGACTGATCCTGATTCTGACACGCAAAACTCCTTACCGCTGCACCGTTGACTTCTGGCAGACGACCAGAAGAATTCTACTCCGTCTATCTAAGGCGCAAGTCTAGCAAGCAGCACAATGTATATCAAAACTTTTTGATATAGATGCTCAACATTCGGCGTGTAAACCATTGCTTTGTTTGTGTTGACCTGTTGTGTCGACTTATTACCGCCACACAGCAAATGAGTGCAAGGAATAACCCGGGATGACTTCGCTGAATTTGTTTTGATTTCCTGTTGACCCTGACTTTGCTAAACAGTATTGGCCCTCAGTGCGCCAAGCCTACTGGATGGAACATAAACGGATTGGTCGCTATCTCCGTGCTGGTGTCATGATTGATGGGCAATGCTACCCGACACGGGTGGAGGGCTGGAGAAAGACCAGTCCTTACCCGATTTTTATCGTTTTTCTCGCCATTGAGTGTTTCCCGGTCCGCCGCTTTCTGAATTTGGATTAAATCAAAAGAACCTGTCGGTCTGTGTGGAAGTTCCTTCGCGGGAATGACGACCTCCTGATTAGCAACCATCATGATGTTGATTTTGAACTTCCAGGCGAAGAAGCGCTTGAGACGTTTACGCCCGGAGTCGATCCCGTTACCGTGCCCCATAGTTTGGGCAATACGGGACAGGTTGACTGAACCCATCCGGATGAGGCCAAAAATAACCAG
>NZ_JAHHPN010000347.1:0-1642 GCF_024606325.1 Endozoicomonas sp. ONNA1 | reverse complement strand
TGCCCACTGAGCCCGTGACAGAACTCTGCGGTAAGTGGATGGTAGGCACTGTTAATCCCCAATGCCTGTACGTCTACAAACGTGATGCCCACAGCTGGCGTATGAAAAGAGGTGCAGATGCGGATAAACTGCAGGCAAAACTTCTGCCTGACCTGCAATCATTGCACGATGGACTTCTTGGACGTTCCAATATCGTTATCTGGGGAGTTTATCCTCGTTTCACCTCAGGACATCTGAGAGCGGACGGATCGTTCAGTCTACCAAAACTTAAACTCTTCGATCTTCCCCTGGAACGTTACCCGGAACTGGTGCTCACCCGCTATAGCAAGGAAGACATCCAATGCTTTTGCGTTTACAACGATGCACAGGCAAATATTGCCGATATCCTGGAGTCCAAACGCCAGTGTGAAAAGGAATTAAAGCTTAAACCTCTGCCTCTGGTCGTTTATTGTCATCACACAGGTTCTGTACAGGTCTGTTTTGATGATGAGCTGGACAGTATCCACCTGGCCGGCAATGAGCACTCTCTGGATGATTTCACGTCCTCACAGAGCATTGACCCGAACAATTTCAGAGCCATGTTGAATCTGCTGCCAATCACTTTGCGGGCAGAGACACTGAGTTCGGAATTAACCGACCCACCGGATGTGATGCACAAATTGCAACAGGCTATCAAGCTGGTGAGTGATCCCGATTGTTATAGCTCCGATAGGCTTATGGAATTAAAACGAAGTGGATTGCCCATTGACCAGCGTTTTTTTCATAATCTGATGGTTAAGTCTTTGCCTGATATTCTCCTCAATACTGAAATAGTTAGACACAATATGGGGTTCCCGGAACCGGCAACCCCGACTCAGCAGCAAAAGTGGGAGGAAGAAGCTTACCGATTATTTCAGCTCCTTTTGCAGAGCGGGGCAAGGCCCACTAAATGGGGCATGAGACATATCAAATGTATGAAAGATTGTTATGACTCTGTAGTGCCAGCGGGCATATTCAATTGTATGGTGGCTGCCTATGCTCCCTTTGAGAGCCTTACCCTGCAACATCTCAAGCGGTTACCTTTAACTGGTTGTTCGGGAAACGTCGTTGAATTTGACCGAATCTGCAGGGGCATCAGTCCACAGCAACGGCAGACGCGTTTGACAGAGGCATCACTTTATGTAACGAGTCTGCTGCATCCAACCCTTGAACATATCCAGTCTCACTTATTGGCCCTGTTTCATTACGGGGCTTCCCCGAACAAAGACCTTCTGGATAGACTTAAAGCCAATCTGGAATGGCATTACCCTCGCAGTAATAAAGTTATTCGTGATTTTTCCCCGGCTGAATATATCGAATGGTTTGAAAAACTGTGGGAGCAACGGGAAACGTATACTTTCTACCAGAATTGGCCAAAACATGTCCAAATGGCCCATCTGGAAATTGATGATCTGAAAAAAACTCTCGGTCTGGAGAATTCCCGCGACCAGACGACACCATCGGCAGCCGAGACACCAACGGCATTTCAGTTTATGGTGGACGCGTTCAGCAAACCGCCGGTCATGCCTGATCATGTCGGCGACAACGAAAAAACCATCCTGAAGGTCTTGCAGCATTATTACCGCCGTCCGGGACCGGAGCGGGTGATCCAGTGCCTTGGCAA
>NZ_JAHHPN010000346.1:0-1785 GCF_024606325.1 Endozoicomonas sp. ONNA1 | reverse complement strand
TATTAACAACATCATTAAGATTTATGATCAGTTTGAAAGCATCTCTGAAATAAGTTGGTTAAACTTTTATCTGCTTTCCTATCTACTTGTTTTGGATCATATTCAATCTCTTCTACGTCTAAATTTATATTTTCATCGTAGAGTGAGGAAATAATCTTATTTATATCTTGCTCTATTTGATATTGATGCCATATTTCATGCTGCTTAGTTTTTGCAATAAGACCTTTCTTTATCGCTACTAAATTATTATATTCATCTCGTGTTCTTGGTTTATCGAATTTGCCATGACATATTTTACAAAGAGGGATTAAATTGTCATCATCGTCAACGTTTGTACTTAATTGTTCTACCCCCTTAAGAACAATGGTCTCTTCAGGTTTAGGATTTAATGGATATATATGTGCTAATTCATATTTTTTATATTTAGATCCATTTTTTTCATATAACAAAGGCGTATCACATAATGGACAAATACCATTTACCTGATTGAACAATGCGATATTTGTGTTCTCGCTAAAAGACTTTCTTTTATTTGCCATACACGACCTTACGCTATATGGAATCAATTGATTCTAACATTATATCTTTTGAATAGAATTAGTACACGACAAATTTTGTGTATAATTTTTCACTACATTAACAGTATTTGTTTGAGCTTAGCCCTAACGCCTGGTTCAGCCGCGCCGCCGACGGCGGCGTCGGGTGGAGGGGCGCAGCCCCGGAACGAACTGGAACCATTTGTTAGGTGCTATTTTCACTCCGATTTTTCTGATGACACCCAACCCGAAGTCTCTTTTCTCGCCGCTTGCTCAGAACTTTCTGTCAGGCACCTGCTGAGAAAGGCAGAGGAGACGGACTTAAACCCTGAGCAAAAAGCCGAGAAGGTGACCATGCTGAAACTGGCGCGGCACTTTGCCTGTGAGAGATTTGAGTCAAACCGCCAGAAGCACTGAACCCACACCAACCCTTGAGAACGACTCAAATGCCGGACCGCCAGCGGCACGGAACCAAAAAACTAACCAGATTGTTTAAACTAACTGACTGCCACCTGCGGAGAAGGTGACCAAGCTGAAACTGGCGTGAAAGCAAAGGTCAAAAGCTAAAGAACTTGCTCGCCAGAAACACTGAGCCAACCCCAAAACTCGATAGAAGCTCAGAAGCTTGTGCTGGCGTCAAAGCATAGGTCAAAAAATAACAATGCTGATCGCCAGCAAAAACGAAACCCAAAAATCACGACAGATATAGAGTTTTGCCCTCATCTACTGAGCAAAAAAATCTACCGGCACAGACTGACCTCAAAGATTTGAACTCTTGGTATGAGCCTTGGCACCTAACGCTTGAGTTCAGCCGCCGCCGTAGGCGGTCGGCTGGAACGATTTGTTAGGTGCAGCTGCTGGCACGATAAGTTTGCTTCGACTTTGCTGGGAAATAATATTTGTTTGGCACAATGCCTTGCTTGCCAGTTATAAACAAAATGTCGTTTGAAATTGTTGGCACGAACTTACAGGCGGAATTTGCTTGCACAGACTTTATTTTGCTGATTGTGACAACACGGGTGAAACTCGTTTTGCAAGAAAGTGGATCCGATACCCTTATTTTTGTCATTTTCAATAAGGCCAGTAAATGTGTTGGCACATTTTATATTTTGTTGCTTTGAACAACTCTGTGCGTGCTTGATGTATGCACAAGTTAAGCTTGAACTTCTGGAATCTGACGTTGATGTTTGGCACCTAACGCTGGCAGCAAGGGTGGCGAACGCAGTGAGCCATCCCTTTGCCTGTATTT
>NZ_JAHHPN010000345.1:0-1928 GCF_024606325.1 Endozoicomonas sp. ONNA1 | reverse complement strand
TTAAAAAGCTCATTCATGGTTCTATCAACGATCGGGCCATTATATCAACGTGAAAAAGCATCATCCTGACATCCACTAACAGCAAGGCCAATAGAATTTCGAAACGGAACTGTGACCCCCAGATTCCAACCTATATAGTATAAAAACCTTTCGCTCCTGTAGTACGTCAACCAGGTTGCCATTGCTCCACTATCATCAAACTCACCTGGTGATCCAGGCTCTAGAACAGGCCTCTCAGAAATCTCTAATACATTGTTTGGCTGATTGATATCAATAACAACATAAGCGGTATAACTTCGATTGGAGTCATCCCTGGTGCTGAAATATATCTTAAAAATATCATCCCTGACATGCTCAGCAATTGGTACGGCAGCATGAGATCTCATCCAATCAGATTTTCCAGTTGGACAGAAAACCACACCGAGCTTTCTCCATTTACATGTCATATATTCCTCAACTTCTCGCTTGGAATTCTTGACCTTTCGGTTGCCTTACCGATATATACACCACTGGGTTCCGCGTCAGACAGCATCAACACATTAGCACCGATTACACATTTATCGCCTATGGCGATATGATCACGAAGTGTCGCATTGACACCGATAAAACATTGTTCACCTATCTCAACACCGCCAGAGACCACAACGTGTGACGCAATAAACGCATGATCCTTGATCACAGAATGATGACCTATATGGTTACCACTCCACAAGAAAACATTGTTATTTATCACAACGAATGGCTGAACAGTATTATCTTCAAGAATAAAACAATTTTCTCCAATATCACCTTCATTTAAAATCGTCGCACGAGAACTGATATAACTTGCAACATCATAACCCAGTGATTTCACCTGCAAGTATTTCTCCTTGCGGATAGAATTCAACTTCGAATAACTAAGAGCAATAAAAAAATCATACTTATCTGGGGGATATGAGTTCAAAACCTCCTCAAAAGGTACGACAGGTAAGCCACAAAACTCATTTTGATCAATGAACTCAGAATCTACCGTGAACGCCGAAACCTCATATTCCGAATCCGTACTGAAGTAATAATGTGCGAGTTGAGCAATGTCTCCAGCACCAAATATAACTAGTGAACGCTTCATAATTTTTTCCTCACCAAAATCGTAAACTCATACAAACCGTAATCATGCAGGAGCCCAACATTGAGCGAATATCGACGCTTACATAAATCAAATAACTCACAAGGATTTGCATAATACAAATAATCATGCATCTTATCTTCATCCGAATATGAAGTGAGACAATTAAAAGAAAAACCTAGTCGACTATTTCGATCGAGAACAGCCAATGTCTCTTCAAAGTACTTACGCCATTGATCATCAGAGCGCTCCATCCGCACATTGAAAATCCCACTAGCCACTGAGTAATCTGATATAGATTCAGGCTCGTTCGACACGACAAAGCAAGCGTTTTCTTTATCGGCATATCGATTATTTGCGGTTTCCACCATATCTTTTGAAACATCTATACCGCTATATGAAAACATCTTATACCTTGCTTCTAGGTAGTCATAAAGTGACCCGAAACCACAACCAAGGTCATTTATTGAGAAATTCTCCGTAACATCAATAATCTTGCATAGCTGCTCAAATCTTAGCGCCTGACTTTCCTCGCCATTCCAGTCCACACCACCAGCCGTTTCACCATGCTCAGCCAGTTTGGCAGAATAATAATCCGCGACTTCAGAGAGAAGCTTGGTTCTATCCCTGTTCATAAACCTTCCTAACAATCGTGTAAGGCCTGCGTTTCGTCTCAGAGAAAATCTTTGAGAGATAGATACCTAAAACCCCAATAAACGAAATCACCATACCACCAATCAACCAGATTGAAGCCATCACTGATGTCCAGCCGGATACAGGACTAGCCCAAAACAACCATTGAGCTATTAAATATGAAATATAC
>NZ_JAHHPN010000344.1:0-3218 GCF_024606325.1 Endozoicomonas sp. ONNA1 | reverse complement strand
TATTTTCCTGCTCTATTCTATTTCACCAAAGCTCGACTGATGGCTCAATGCGAAAAGTTCAACGTAGATACAGAGGCCGTGATTGCTCATGAGGACAGGGTGAACTCAGCCATCTTCAGTTCCGATGGCAGCCATCTGTTGACCGCCAGTGAAGATAAAACGGCGAAAATCTATGGCCAGAAGACCCATGGAAAATGGGTAGAAGAAACCATCATTTCCCATGAAGACGATGTCGGATCAGCTATCTTCAGCGCCGATGGCCGCTATCTGGTGACCACCAGTGAAGATGGAACGGCAAAAATCTATGGTCAAGCCGATGGGTCATGGGCAGAGAAACTCACTATTTTCCATGATGACGTTTTCAGATCAGTCACCTTTAGCAGCGATGGCCGTCATTTGGTGACCGCCAATAAGGATAATAAGGCGAAAATCTGTGCTGAGGGAGATGATGGATCATGGGAAGAAAAAGTCACCATTTCCCATAATGATTGGGTCAACTCAGCCACCTTCAGCCCCGACAGTAGTTATTTGGTGACCACCAGTTATGACAACACTGCAAGAATCTATGGTCGGGAAGTCGATGGATCATGGCTCAAGAAACTCACCATTGCCCATGACCGACTGATCAACTCAGTTATCTTCAGCGTCGATGGTCGCCGAGTAGTGACGGCCAGCACCGATGGCAGAGCGAAAATCTATGGCCAAAAGACCGATGGCTCATGGGAAGAAGAGACCATCATTTCACACGATGGGACTGTCAACTCAGCCACCTTCAGTGCCGATGGCTGCCATTTGGTAACGGCCAGTGACGATAACACGGCGAAAATCTGTGTTCAGAAGGATGATGGAACATGGGGAGTAGAAGTCGTCATTTACCATAATGGCTATGTCGACTCAGCCTCCTTCAGCCCCAATGGGTGCCATGTGGTGACGGCAAGTGTCGATAGCACGGCGAAAATCTATAGCAAGAAGGACGACGGATCATGGGAAGAAAAGTGCACTATTTTACATGATTACAGTGTCAGCTCAGCCACCTTCAGTCCCGATAGCCGTCATATGGTCAGTGTCGGTGGCAACGCGAAAATTTATGGTCTGAAGACTAACGGATCCTGGATCGAAAAGGTCAACACTTCCCATAAGGGTATTGTCAAGTCAGCCACCTTTAGCGTCGATGGCTGCCTTCTACTGACCACCAGTGCCGATGGAACGACAAAAATTTATGGTCAGGCGGCTAATGAATCATGGGTAGAAAAAGCCGCTGTTACTCACAGAGGTGCCGCCAAATCAACCGCTCTTAGCGCCAATGGCCACCATGTGGTTTCGCCCTTCCCCCATAACGAGTTGAGAATTTATAAGCTATCGATGAATCATTGATGGTTTGCTGTGATCAATAAAAGGGGCGCCATTCTACATGTGCTGAAAAGCAGGAATTTAGTTAGTGACACTTAATAACATATTATGAAACTTTTATTTCACAGCCGACTTTAATTAACTTCATCAATTTTGAAAGTCGCTAATAGAGGGAATACTCATTTAGGAGAAACAGAGATGTATTCTAAGGTTAATAATTCCGACACAGCCGGTTCACTTTCGCTACCATCTGTAAGCACTTCATTGGCGACAGAACCATTGGGTGCCAGTGTCGGCAGGTCCATCACTTTACCTGATAAAGAAATAAAGAAAACAGCTTCATTGCACGATTTGCCCGAGGAAATAACCATCAAAATTGCTCGTTTGTTGGAGTTTCGGGATATCGTCAGTTTACAAAGGGTATCTGTTCACTTATACAATGCTATTAAAAACGATCCTGTACTGGAAAAGGCGTGGTATTGCCGGTTTTCTCCACTACACCAATATCAACTAAAGAAAATTCTTCCTTTAGAGAATAAGGAACAGCTCAGTCATTGGCTGCGACCGTTTACGAAGGATGAAGCGTTAGTCGAATCACTAATAGAACACCGAAGTTATGATTATTTCCCTGCTCTGTTTTACTTCACCAAAGCTCGACTGATGTCTCAATACAAAACATTTAATGTAGATACTGAAGTCATCATTAATCATGATTTTGATAGTATTGTCTACTCAGCCACCTTCAGCACTGATGGCAGCCACCTGATAACGGCCGGCAGCGACGGAAAGGCGAAAATTTATGGCTGTAACAATGGCTCATGGGAAAGAAAAGCCATTATTTCCCATAGACGCGAAGTCAGGTCAGGCATCTTCAGCGCCGATGGGCGCCTCGCGATGACCGCCAGTTTGGATCAAACAGCAAAAATTTATGGTCAAGTCGATGGGGCATGGGAAGAGAAATTCACTATTTTCCATGATGCTTTGCTCAACACAGCTACCTTCAGCGCAGATAGCAGCCATTTGGTCACCACCCATTACGATAACATGGCAAAAATCTACGGTCAGGAAGTCGATGGATCATGGGTAGAAAAAATCACCATTTCCCATGACCAATGGATCAACTCAATGACCTTCAGCGCCGATGGTCGCCGATTGGTAACGGCCTCTGATGATGGCACGGCGAAAATTTATGGTCAAAAGACTGATGGCTCATGGGAAAAGGAAATCATCATTTCCCATCGTAAACGTGTCAAGTCAGCCATCTTTAGTGCCGATAGCCGCCATGTGGTAACGGCCAGTCAGGATTACACGGCGAAAATCTGTGGTCAGAAGGACGATGGATCATGGGGAGAAGAAGGCGTCATTTTCCATAATGACTATGTCAACTCAGCTGTCTTCAGCCTCAATGGCCAGCATGTGGTGACGGCCGGTGAAGATAACACGGCGAAAATCTATAGCAAAAAGGACGACGGATCATGGGAAGAAAACTGCACTATTACCCATGGTAAAGGTGTCATCTCAGCTAGCTTCAGCCCCGATGACCGCCATCTGGTGACGGCCAGTAAAGATGGCACAGCGAAAATCTATGGTCTGAAGACTGATGGATCATCCTGGGTAGAAGAGGCCATCATTTCTCATCTGAGTGTTGTCAAATCATCCATCTTTAGTGCCGATGGCTGCCTTGTGGTGACCACCAGTATGGATGGAACGGCAAAGATTTACGGTCGGGGGGCTAATGGAGCATGGATAGAAAAAACCGTTGTTACTCACAGAGGTGCCGCCAAATCAACCGCTCTCAGCGCCAATGGCCACTATTTGGTTTCGCCCTTTCACCATAACGAGTTGAGAATTTATAAGCTTTCGATGAA
>NZ_JAHHPN010000343.1:0-2526 GCF_024606325.1 Endozoicomonas sp. ONNA1 | reverse complement strand
CAATTTCTTGCAATCCTCGCTACGGACGCTTAAGTCCGACAGGCTGCTAGCATCATATACTGGTCTCGGCCTTGGATTCGTTGACCTTTTTCTCTGGAAAATACTGACTGAGTATTTCCGGATCGCTACTGAGTGCATCGCAGGCATCTGGATGTGATACAGGCGTTATGCTGGTTGAGCAGAGCTTCATGTTTCGGATACTGGCATCAAACCAGAACCAGTTTTTGTTCTCGGAGTAACATAAGGCTCTGGCTGTATAGTTGACAGAAGGTACCAGAGGAACTGAAGGAAAACCGTGCAGTTGCTTTTTGACAACTGTAGAGTTCAGGCAAGAGTATGTAATGTCGTTATAGCGTCGCTCAAACCGGTTAAACGTCCGGGCGATCAGCTGCTCAGCCATTTTGTCTTGTCTGAGGCTTAACTGATAGAGAGCCAGCCCACATAAGAATAGAATGATAATGCTTTCCAAAATCAGCACCTCAAGGCTTTATTAATGAATACAGGCGTCCGTACCTGTTTTTTTTTAACCCCTTTTTTTTATCAAAACATACATCCTTTCCCTAAGGGAAGCCTTCGTGAGTATAAGATGGAGCCATTATTTTTTCGTACGAAAGAGGGCTCCTTTTTTAAGTCCGGGCGTAACGAAAAACATATGGCTCATGGCTGCTGGAAGTCAACCGTCCAGCGTCTGGAGTCTGTGTTTAAAGCGCCCAGTCTGCCAGCATCTGTTTGGCTATCGGGCGGTATGCGTCTTTACCGTAGACCGCGTCAACCAGAGCGAAGCTGAAACTCATGGCGCAGCCGGGTCCCTGAGCGGTGATCACTCGGTTTTTCTGATCAATGACCACCGGGTTTTCCGGTTGTGGCAGAGCCCCCTCGAGTTGATCAAAAAAAGTGGGGTAGCAGGTCGCGCGTACATTATCGAGAAGAGAGTGGTGTGCCAGAACAACGGCGGATGAGGCGCAGATAGCGGCGTACCAGCGTTGGAATCTCTGTTGCTCTTTCAGAAGTTCCGTAAGATGAGGGTTGTCTCTGAGGTTGGCTGCCCCCGGCATGCCACCGGGCAGGGCTATCAGGTGGAAGTTTTTGTTAAGGCAGGCTTCGATATGTTTGTCGGCTACTAACTTGATGCCCCTCGATGCTTCAATTTCCAGATTGCCATCGGAAGTGCAGGCTGCAACTGAAACCTGAGCCCCAGCCCTGCGAAGTGTGTTGATAATGGTAACGGCTTCAATTTCCTCACAGCCATGAGCAACAGGAACGAGAATCTGCCTTGGCATAATGAAATCTCTGTGGTTGAGCCTTCGGAATGCAAGCATAAAACCTGCTCTGCTTCTGACGTTTTCAGAGCAGGCAGTGCTAAACCTGTCTAACTGATTGAGACAATCGTCAGTTCTACAGAATCATAAGCCTAGTAGGGATGGTTAATAAAGCCAGAGAGTTTGTAAAATCAGTAGAGAATTTCAGGTGAACTAAGCCCGTTACGCCTGATTGAGCTGCTGAAGGAACGAAAACCCTGCGGAATAGCCTTTGTGGTAGTCGGAAACCAGTCTGGCACGGTCTCGCGTGCTTCTGGTTGAACTCAAGGAAGTATCCGGAGCAATTTCTGTAATCGATATACCACTACGTTTTAACTGATCGAAGCTGTCCAGAGTTTCGTTATAGATTGAGAACTGTTGGCGAATCAGCTCGGCCACTTCAGGTTGCTTTCGGAATTGCCAGGCTAGTAATCTATTCGCTGAAGAAGCTCTCTTGCGATACTGACTTTCTCGACTTCTGAGCACAACAATGTGTTCATAGCCATCTTCTGCGGCTTTCATAACAGGCAAAGGATCGGCAAGACTCCCATCGACATGATTTCGATCATCAATGGTTATGGCATTGCGATAAATCATGGGAAGTGCACTGGAGGCCTTCAGAACCTTGAACATTTGTTCCAGTTCAAAGTACTCATCGAATGTATGATAGATTGGGTAGCCTGAACTTGCGCAACTGGTAACAATCGTGAATGTTTTGTCTCGAAGCTGGCCTCGAAACTTGTCAATATTCATGTGCTGTCTCTGGATGCGATCAAAGAGCCAGTCCAGGTCAAACAGGTTACCGCCTTTCATGTGGCGCTTGAGACTGATGAAATGGCTTTCCAGGCAGGCGCCTGTATAGAGGTCGAGGTTGCGACCTCGTTGGCCGGCAATAAAGGAAACCAGGTTGAGTGCGCCGGCCGAAGCGCCGTAGAAACCATCGAAATGCCGATGGTGTCTGTCCATGAAGGCGTCCAGAATGCCGGCGGAATATATACCGCGCATTCCTCCGCCCTCGACGACAAGAGCCGTTTTTGTGATTGAGCTGGTCTCTTGTTTGTGCATTGAGATCCTAAACAGTCACTAACGGAAGAAAAATCTTTTATCCCTTATCCAGATGGAGGCATTAAAAGATTTTTTGCAAAAAATAAAGCTGGGTAAGCCGACTTCTAATTGGTAGCGGGAGCCGGATTCGAACCGACGACCTTCGGGTTATGAGCCCGACGAG
>NZ_JAHHPN010000342.1:0-10870 GCF_024606325.1 Endozoicomonas sp. ONNA1 | reverse complement strand
TCTTTTTGACCACGGGCTGCAGCGTCCCGTCCGTCAGCAATTTGTTTCTTGCGGTCGTTAAGGGCCTGCATGATGGGTGGCCATACATACTTCATGCAGAACCAGACAAACACCGCGAAAGCGATCGTCTGACCGATGATAGTTGCATTGATATTCATGCGAACTCCAAATGCTCCAGTAAAATCTTAAAATCCTGCCTCAGATGAGCGTACTATTTTATTTAGCAAAATAAGACGCTTCCAACAAAGTTGCTTGGGTCAGCGTATCAGCCATTGAGTACTAACCAGGATCTTTGTTCGGCTTATCGTTTCGATACGGTTTTATCAGACCGGCCGTACATCAACGCCAAGCCGGATCTTCACTACAGCTATTACTGAACCAGAGCTACAAACGGGTTAGCAAAGGTGAAGAACAGGGCTATACCTACTGCAATCATAGGCACAGCGTCAAGAAGACCCGCTACGATAAACATTTTGGTTTGCAACATAGGAGCCGTTTCAGGCTGTCTGGCAACACCTTCAAGGAATTTGCCGCCCAACAAACCAAAGCCGATAGCTGTAGCCAGAGCCGCAAGACCCAGCATGAAAGCAACACCGATTGCAGTCAGACCTACTACCAGTTCCATATTTCCTCCCGACCTATTGTGGTCTTTGTTAAGTTGAAGTTTTAGGTTAGTTAACACACCACGTCAGTCACCTGACGTGCAATATCTATTATTAATGGTCTTCGCTTGCCATGCTGAGATAAACGATGGTCAAAATCATAAAAATGAATGCTTGCAGAGTGACCACGAGAATATGGAAAACAGCCCATCCAAAGTGCAGAGGTAGCTGCATGTAGCCGACCAGAGCAATCAGAATGAAGATCAGCTCACCTGCATACATGTTACCAAAAAGACGCAGAGCCAAAGAAATCGGTTTGGCAATCATGGTAACGGATTCCAGCAGAAAGTTGATTGGAATCAAAAGGGCCTGCACAGCTTTATTCGGGCTGCTGAACGGATGCAGAGTCAGCTCACCAATAAACCCACCAATACCTTTCACTTTGATCGAGTAAAAGATAATTAACATAAAGACGGACAAGGACATACCCAATGTAATATTCGGATCTGTACTCGGTACGATTTTCATATAAGGAATGCCCAACACAGTGGCCAGACCAGGAATCCAGTCGACAGGGATCAAGTCCATCAGGTTCATGAAGAAAACCCAGCAGAATATAGTCAATGCAAGCGGTGCGATCAGGTTATTTCTACCATGAAAGGAGTCTTTGACACTGCCATCAACAAATTCAACGACCATTTCGACAAGATTCTGCATACCGGTGGGAACCCCGGCAGAAGCACGCTTGGCTACCATACGAAAGATCGTGATAAAGACCACACCCAGCAGAACTGACCAGAACAAGCTGTCTACGTGAAACGCCCAAAAGCCCATTTCTTTTGCTTCAGCAGCAGTTTGGGCAAAAGTCCAGGTGTCTTCCGACAGAACACCCAGCTCATTGCCATAATTATCAACACGTTCAAAACCTGCAGGCAGCTTACCGAATGTAAGATTCTGCAGGTGGTGGGCTATGTACTCAGATGCAGTCGTCGCCATGAATTTTCCCGTACACCATCATTGTATAAATCTGTCGTCAGTAAACCCGCGTCAACTCTTTATTAGTAGAGGGGTCAGCCAGCTTACTGCCTGAATCAAAGCAAATGCACCGAACATCGCCAAGGGTTCGATTGACGGTATCAGTGTAAAAATCAGAATGAACGCAAGGATCGTTAAAGCAAACTTTCCGGCTTCACCCTGGTAAAATGACCTGACTATTTCCTGCGCCGCACTGGCTCCCCGATATCGAAATGCTCTCCAGACCAGATAAGCATTGGGGATACTGCATGCCAAACCACCTGACAGAGCGGATACAGCGAAAGACTTACCCAGCGGCAGCAAAAGCAATGTCAGAGATACTGTAGTCAACAGTTGAGCAACGACAACACGATAGAAACGCGGCTGTTGCAAATGCGGGTACCTGGCCCGACTGTCACTTCTAAACATCTCTTTGCTTTTGGCTCTCCACGTCGTTTCTACAGACATAGATTCCTGTATTTTACCTGAACATCATGACAGGCCTGATAAGTCTTAATCCGCCCCTCAGAAACTGGCAGGGGTTTCAGCCTTTGCGATGTGTGAAGACAGTTAAACATCAGATGGTAAAACTTCACACAACTGAAAATCTTAGAACTTTTTTTCACCCCTTCGGCGCGCGAAAGTATACTAGTGACATGCACCTACGTTCAACTAATATCTTAAGGGTTGGTTTTATACGACTACGGAACAGTAACATCCCGCCAACCTGAATGGATAGCGGCCAATCATTAACTGATTAAAAGCTTGTCATCCCATCTCAAAATAAAATCAGCGACTTTCTTGATCACACCACTTCGATATTTTTTTCTGTTTAGTAACAAATAAAAATGACGATTCAGGGTCAGGTCAGACACGCTGATTGTTGATAGCAGACCCGCATTCCTGGCTCGCCATACAGCCAGGTTGGAAATACAACCAATACCCAGTCCTTCCATGACAGCCTGCTTAACGGCTTCAGCCCGGTTAAGGCTCATAATGACGTTGGGCGTACACAAGCGTGCAGCCAGCACTTCATCAAACAGTTCACGTGTTCCCGAGCCTGTCTCCCTGAGTATCCACTCTTCGTCTTTCAGTGACTGAAGATCCACTGTCTTCCCGGCCATGGGATGATCAGGGTGACAAATAATAACAAGCTCATCTTCGCGCCAGGGGATCACTTCAATATCCGGGTGCAGACAGCTACCTTCCACTACGGCCAGATCAACCTCCATAGCCAATATTCTCTGCTGAATACTACGGGTATTATCAACCGTCAATTCGGCCCTGATATGAGGGAATTCCTTGAAAAAATCCCCAAGGATACGAGGCATCAGGTTATTGCCAATGGTGGAACTTGCATGAATCTTCAGCGCTCCCTCTTCATAACAGCTGTTCTCTATAAACTGCGTTTCGATCTCATGGGCGCGGTCAATCAGCTCTGCAGCCAATGGTAATAATGCACGTCCAGAATCGTTTAATGTCATGGACGCGCCAGCGTGCCGGTCAAATAAAGGACCTAAATGCTTCTCCAGTTCTGACAGAGCCATACTGGCAGCAGGCTGTGAAATAAACAGCGATTCTGCCGCTGCAGTGACTCTGCCGCACTGGGCGACCGCCTTAAAAATTGCAAGCTGTCTCAATGTGATATGCATCTACTGCTCCGATACCAATGGCCCACTCAAAAAGGACGTTACGACCGCGGTTGGCATAAATTAAACATGGCTGAAACCAATCTCAACAGACATAAAATAATATTACATTTATCGCATAAATAATTGATTTTTAATTATAAAGAAGAGTATGTCATCTTTCGATAATTTTTGTTTTTTCTAAGGAGTCCGAACAAGTTTTGAATTAAAAATAGATTTACAATCACCTACTCATAAGTCTTCCTTATAAGACTCCATTGATTTATTGATTATTCAAGAAATAAGCCTGCTTCTTATAATTTATTGACCATCACCAGACCAATAATAAAACTTTTTATAGGGATCTTTTGAAAGCGTACCCAAAAGAAATTCCTATAACAATTATCCAATGAGGAGTAGCCATGCACAGGGAATATGATGACACTAATATAAGGCATTGGGTTGATCTTAAAAAACAAACATCTGTTCTCGAGAAAATTGTGACTTGCAAAAAAAAGAGAAAAAACCCATCAACACTTGATAGTCTTAGCGCTTTTTTTCGTGAAGCAGATAAGTATTTGAAATAAGCATTTTGTAGGAAAATTTATCCTGCTTTTTCATCCTCCCTGGCTTTTTTCAGGATAAAATACGATAACTTTTTCAGGGTTAAACCGGGTTTGACCAAGTAATGAGCTGATTTAACCAACCCGGATAATAGTGATATACAGAACACATAAGCTCGACTTATAAGTGTCTATAGTTTTATTGATTATCCGCAGAGACCTTCAGACCTCTATAATTCGCTCGCCATCATCAAGAACAATACGTAACCGCTACTTTCAACTTCCGACATTGAAAGATCGGCAGATACGACCGAGATCACGAGTCACGACAAAAATATAAAACATATTAAGCACATAGCATTTGCACCAGAAGAACAGCCACTGTTCCTGGAAATGCATTTATCATAGCAGTGAAATTGTTATCGGATTTTGTTTATTAAAACCAGTAATCTTCAGGACAAAATTCTATAGCTTTTTCAAACTGACAGTGTGCGACAGCTATTAGGCTGCTTTATGCAGCCGATTTTTTGGTCTGCAATCTGCCTACATTCTGCTCGACTTCTGAGCCCATTTTTAAAAACGCTTCATTAAAAACAATTAGCCGCTTTCAATATCGCTTCTCTGACAGGTCAATCCAGTAATACTCTAATTGTTGTTGGCACTGGGAACAACCTGACCTTTCTCTTTAGTCGTTTGACCAATGTAATCAGCCAGGACCTGACGATTTTCATCAGGAGCAGCGAAAGCAACAAACTTCTCTCTGGTACCTGCAAAGTTACCATCACCAAAGTCCCGGTTGGTGCGATCCAGACAGACAACCCAGTTCCCTTCGGGCACCATCCAGTCAACGACCATTGTGGAAATATTATCAAGCTCCATGCCACTCCGGGCGAAGAAGCGCTTGAGACGCCCACGCTTGGAGTCAATTCCGGTACCGTGCTCCACAGTTCGGGCAATACCGGACAGGTTGAGTGACATCAATCTGATACTCAACTCCTTCAATCGCATCGAAGTTGTAATCGAAATACATGAATGCCAACAACATTATTATCAGGGCTTTGCGTATAACCTACCTTGTGTTTATTGGGTATGGGGCACTCATTGAATATGAGCCAGAACCCCGTCCAGTTCATCCAGGCTATTGTAGGAAATCACCAGTTTTCCCTTGCCTTTGGCATTGTGGGTAATGGCCACTCTGGCTCCGACACGATCCGATAAGTCGTCCTCCAGACGTTTGATGTCAGGATCTATTTTCTTCGAGGTCTTTTTCTTACCCTGCTCTTTTTCCTGCACCATGCGACGCACCAGAGCTTCTGTCTGGCGAACAGAGAGCCCCTTAGCCACGACGGTTCTTGCGGCTTCCAGCTGTTCCATATCAGACAGTGGCAGTAGAGCGCGGGCGTGCCCCATTTCCAGGTCACCGTATTCCAGCATTTTTTTTACGTCAGAACTCAACGACATAAGACGTAAGATATTGGCTACTGCTGCTCTGGATTTACCCACGGCCTCAGCCACTTCCTGCTGAGTCAGTTCAAACTCTTTCTGCAGGCGTGAAAGCGCAATGGCTTCTTCAATAGGGTTAAGATCTTCCCGCTGAATGTTCTCGATCAGTGCCATCGCTATAGCCGCTTCGTCAGGAACATCCCGGACCAGGGCAGGCACTTCAGCCAGGCCGGCAAGCTGTGCAGCTCTCCAGCGACGTTCTCCGGCAATGATCTCATAACGATTATGAGACAACGGGCGAACCACAATGGGTTGCATGATGCCCTGGGCCTTGATACTTTCAGCCAGTTCTTCCAGAGCATCCGGATGCATATCCCGACGCGGCTGATATTTTCCACGCACCACAAACTCGACAGGAATCTCTTTCAGCTCCTTGTCCTGAAAGGTTTCGCCTTCAGACGTTTCTGTCAGGTTGGTTAATTCATCGGAAACGGATGAAGAGAGGTTAGCGCCTCCCATCAGCGCACTTAAATTGGTGCCAAGACGTTTTTTAGCCATCAGGTTCCTGTCTTCCTTTCAGTCTTGAGCCCCTTGTTAAGAGCCTCTTGTCTGCGAACCAGCTCACCCGCCAGTGCCAGGTAAGCAACCGCTCCTCTGGAGGTTCGGTCATAAGCCAGTACCGGCTTACCATGGCTTGGAGCCTCTGCCAGACGCACATTCCGTGGGATAACGGTACGATAAACCTGATCGCCAAAATGGCCAATCAACTGTCTGGAGACTTCGTTGGTCAAACCCATTCGGGGGTCGTACATGGTTCTGAGCAGACCCTCAATGTGCAGCTTCGGATTAACGGTCTGTCTGATACCGGTAATGGTTTCCATCAGAGCGGTTAAGCCTTCCAGAGCATAATACTCACACTGCATGGGTATTATGACGCCTTCTGCAGCAGTCAGAGCATTCAGCGTCAGCATATTAAGCGACGGAGGGCAATCAATCAGAATAAAGTCGTAGCGATCACTAACAGCAGAAAGTGCATTTCTCAGCCGCGTCTCTCTGGCCTCCATTGACATGAGTTCAACTTCAGCGGCAGTGAGGTCGGCGTTAGTGGGAACCACGTCGTAGCCGGCTTCTTCTGCGTTCTGAATAACCTGATCAATGGTGCATCGTCCGGTCAAAACATGATAGGAGGAATACTCCAGACCATGCTTATTGATACCACTTCCCGTCGTGGCATTGCCCTGAGGGTCCATATCAACCAGTAAAACCTTTCGTTTGGTCGCCACCAGAGAGGCGGACAAGTTGATGCAGGAAGTGGTCTTTCCTACCCCACCTTTTTGGTTCGTTACCGCAAGAATTTTTCCCACTGCCAATTGCTACCGTATCGTCTTTGTGTTTTTAAAAAGCTGTTTGTTTAAACTACACGTCTGCCTTCAGGATAACCAGATGCCTCTGTGCTTCACAACCCGGAACGTACAGAGCATGACTTTCCAGAAGGGAAATTTCCGGTCTTGACTGCTTCAGATCAACCAGTTCCTGTTCCGGAAACAGGCCTTTCATTGCCAGAAACTTTCCACCCGCCCTGATCAGATGGTGTGTGCCATTGACCATATCAGCCAGAGAACTGAATGCTCTGGACATAATAACGTCAAACGGCTGGTGTGCCTCAAAGGATTCTACCCGGCAATTTGCCACTGTGACATTTTCAAGACCCAGTTCTGTTTTAGCCTGAGTCATAAAACGGGTTTTCTTACCGTTACTGTCCAGCAACGTGTATTGCTTTTGTGGGTTAAGGATCGCCATAGGTATGCCTGGCAGACCGGGCCCGGAGCCTACGTCCATTAGATAATCACCTTCCATAAAGGGAGCAATACTAAGGCTGTCGTGTATATGCCGAGACACCATTTCCAGCGGATCCCTGACGGCGGTCAGATTATAAGCTCTGTTCCACTTGGCTAGCAGCTCTACATAACGGGCCAGCATGTCCGCCTGGCTATCCGCCAGCGACAGGGATTGTGCAGCTGCGCCCTCGCAGATACGTTCACGTAAGGACAGAAATGACATCAAGAATCAGTCCAGATAGGGTACATAGATTAAGAGCCTTACGGCTTGGTGGATAGTGTATTGCAATAAGCGTATTCAGTCGAATTCAGAACTTTCTGATTGCACGTCAATCTCACAGGCCCGCAGAACAAATCCTCAATCAGACAAGAGAGAGTCATGATAAACTCTCAGCTAAGCATGAACATTACTGTCTATTGATTATTTCGCACGGTTATTCTGGATGGTGGCTATGCCTTCACTAATTTCTTTGGAAAGTCATACATTGTGTTATCAATAGACTTATGAAAAAAATAATCAAACGACTCTCACAGACTATTCTTGGCAGGCTCAAGTCAGGGGCTGATCTTTTCTCCGGTAAGCCATCAAAAACTGGATTAACCGTTAGAGAACAGACTCAGTTAATCACCGACTTCTCAGCATCGACTCTGAATATCAGGAAACCCGCTCTAATCGCTCAACCCGTTAAGCTCTACCCGCTGAGAAAAGACCGAATGGGACTGTGCAATCGTTTAAAAACAAAGCGCCAGTCTTTCCGAGAGCGGGCTCTGAAAAGGAAAAACCGATGCCCGAATCGAAACAGGCTTCATCTCTCAACTAGAAATTCAGGCCTGCATCAGTGGGCAAAAATCAGGCAACCATCGAACGTTTTTTAAGATGAATCAGTAGCAACGAGACCGCTGCAGGTGTCATCCCCTGAATACGGGAAGCCCTTCCCAGGGTTTCTGGCCTGTTATCAGCGAGTTTCTGCTTCAGCTCATTAGACAGGCCCTCAATCACACTGTAATCCAGAGTCTCAGGGATCTTTGTACCTTCGTAGCGACGCAGGCGATCAATCTCTTCTGTCTGACGATGGATATAGCCTTCGTATTTGGTAGCAATCTCAACCTGCTCACACACCTGAGGGTTTTCCTCCGGCTCACCGGAGAGTGAAGCAACATCCACATAAGTCAGCTCCGGACGACGCAGCAGTTCCTGCAAACTGTATTCACGACTGATGGGGTTGGAGAGCTTGCTATCGATTTTTGCCGAAGCTTCAGTCTTTGGATGAATGTAAGTGGTCCGCAGGCGTTCACTTTCCTTTTCTATTCGCTCTTTTTTGTCGCAGAAAGCCGACCAGCGCCTGTCATCCACCAGACCGAACTCACGACCTTTTTCTGTCAATCGCAAATCTGCATTATCTTCACGCAGAATCAGGCGATATTCCGCACGGCTGGTAAACATTCTATAAGGCTCACTGGTGCCATTAGTAATCAGGTCGTCTACCAGAACCCCAATGTAGGCTTCATCCCTGCGAGGACACCAGCTCTCCTTACCCTGAGCTCTCAAACCGGCATTCAAACCAGCCAGTAGTCCCTGGGCCGCGGCCTCTTCATAGCCCGTGGTGCCATTGATCTGTCCGGCAAAGAACAAACCATCTATTGCTTTTGTTTCAAGAGAATATTTCAGACCTCTTGGGTCAAAGTAATCGTATTCAATGGCATAACCCGGACGGGTAATGTGAGCATTTTCCAGACCGCGGATAGAACGCACCAGATTGACCTGAACGTCGAAGGGCAGACTGGTGGAAATACCATTGGGGTAAAGTTCATTGGTATTCAGGCCCTCTGGCTCGAGGAACACCTGATGTGATGACTTGTCTGCAAAACGGGTGATCTTGTCTTCAATGGAAGGGCAGTATCTTGGGCCAATGCCTTCAATCACCCCGGTAAACATGGGTGAACGATCAAGACCACCGCGAATGATCTCATGGGTCCGTTCGTTGGTATGAGTAATATAACAAGACACTTGACGTGGATGCTGTTCAAAAGAGCCCAGATACGACATAACCGGAACCGGTGTGTCACCCGGTTGCTCTTCCATCACCGAAAAATCAACAGAACGGGCGTCAATCCGGGCAGGCGTGCCTGTTTTCAGACGCTCAACGGCCAAATCAAGATCTCTCAATCGATTGGCCAAAGCGATGGAAGGAGGATCTCCTGCTCTGCCACCACTGTGATTTTCCAGACCAATATGAATTCGACCACCCAGGAAAGTCCCAGCGGTCAGAACGACATTAGTTGAAAGGAATCGGATACCCATGTTCGTCACAACACCAGTGACCTGACCCTGCTCTATCATCAGGTCATCAGCGGATTGCTGGAATATCCACAAATTGTCCTGATTTTCCAGAATATTCCGGATCGCTTCTTTATAGAGTGCTCGATCAGCCTGGGCTCGGGTAGCCCTGACAGCGGGACCTTTTCGCGCATTTAAAACCCTAAACTGAATACCTGCCAAATCCGTCGCCAGACCCATGGCTCCACCCAGGGCATCCACTTCTTTCACCAAGTGGCTCTTACCAATACCACCGATGGCAGGATTACAGGACATCATCCCCAGAGTTTCGATGTTATGGGTCAACAAGAGTGTTTTAACACCCATGCGTGCAGAAGCGAGTGCGGCCTCTGTGCCCGCATGGCCACCACCTATCACTATCACATCAAACCGGGTTGGAAAATCCACTGCCAAGGTCACATCACCTTTATTCGTTAACAGGCCAGTAAAAAAGAGGCGGATTATACCTCAACTCTTTTGTCCACAACACGCATCCTTTTCATAACAGACGCTATTCAGCCTGTTTATTTCAGCTGAGAGAGGTCTATTGCTATCGGTGTATAGCTTAGAGCGGCATCAGGCAGCGGGTCAGTCGTAAAGCCCGAAGTCTTCTATGTCGTCTTCCCACTGCCTTTAGAGGTCTTTACCTGTGAGTAACATTAAATACAGTTGCCATCTTTAACGTAGTGTTTATTAGATTTTTTTATTATGTATAGTGTGAGTACTTTCTGTGGATAAGCAAAAAAAATAAATATATATCAACATCTTATAAAATGAATAAGTATGTCAGTCTGCTGTTGGGATCTTCCGGTTAAGATGTAGTTTACCTGTGGGTAAAAGAGCTTTTATCCACAACCGAAATTTATCAATATCTTATCCCGGTACCTATAAATAGTTTCTCTATGCAGCTTTCCACAAGCCATTTCTAAGAGAGCCTACCCACTGTAAGGTTGATAATCCCTGCATTTGAGGCGTGTTTAGACTTATAAAGTGATATTTTTTATCCACAAGACATATAACTACCTGATCCTGTGGAATTGAATATTCAGAGGGTTCTTCGTAAGTGCTCAAAAGTCGAAGAAGCAGAATTGCAGGGCGATGCAAAAGAGGAAATACCGCAACAGAAAGCAAGAACAATGGTTGATCTTTTTTTAACTGTTTTTTTGCTGGATAGAATAACGTTGTCTGTATCATCCGGTCAGCGGTGGCTATGCGGTACTCTGTCTACGTGAATATCAGAGTCCTGATGGTTCACTCAGATTCACCGCCTGATAAAGCCAATTTCAGGCGCAGACCCCTGGGAACTTTTTTAAATCAACACGGTCAAAATAAATTACACGGTCGAAATAAATTAATAGTTGTAAGTACGGTGGTAGCAATGGATTGCCTAAAGAAAATAAGTTTTATTTTTTGTTTAAGTTCTATGATAATTGCTCAGTGTATTGCCGATTGTATTAATAGTTAC
>NZ_JAHHPN010000341.1:0-4522 GCF_024606325.1 Endozoicomonas sp. ONNA1 | reverse complement strand
CGTTCAGTTCCTTTTTGTATAAAAAGTTCAGAGCATTTAATTCAAGTCGCACACTCTTAATTGCACAGAAAGAGTCCAAGCAGGGTTCATCCAATAAACGACAACATGTGGCTCAAAGTGCTCAACTACTATGAACCCCGTGACAAACGTTACCGGCAGGCTGATGGCCGTTGACGATGTGGTCAACAAAAAAGGCGTCTATGGATAATTGCTGACGGGCAATGAAAAACACCTGAATCTGCGAGCCTTTACGAACAGCCAGAAGTACACCCTTTATGAGGGCCAGAAAGGCATCTGCAACCAATGTGAAGAGTCCTTCAATACCGACCAGATGGAAGCCGACCACATCACCCCTTGGTCAGAGGGTGGCAAGACTGAGCTGGAGAATGGTCAGGTGCTTTGCCGGGAGTGCAATCGCAGAAAGTCCAATCACTGAGTTACGATTGTCCGGTCCAATTGATGACAAAAGGCACACACCCTCTATACTTCTCTCATGAAACGCTTTAACTGGAACCCCCAGAAGAATCAGCAGCTGATCCTGGAACGGGATCGGTCCTTCGAGGAAGTTATTTTCCACATAGAGAATGGCGGCCTGCTGGATGACATCGCCCATCCTAACAAGCAAGCCTATCCCCATGAGCGGATCTTTGTGGTGAATGCACAAGGTTACGTCTGGTTGGTGCCTTACGTGGAAAGCGAGCAGGAGTACTTTTTAAAAACACTGATTCCCAGCCGCAAATTTACCCATGACTATTTAGGAGATTGAACATGAAAAAAACAACACTGGATAACGAGGAGCAAACGTTGCTCGATGCCCTTGAACGGGGTGAATATGAATCCGTGATGACGCCTGAGCGCAAGGCGATGCTGGAAGCGGCGGCCAGAGAGACGTTTAAAAAGGATAAGCGTATTAACATCCGCATTTCCCAACAGGATCTGCTGGCGATTCAGTCACGGGCCCGGCGGGAAGGGATTCCATACCAGACACTGGTGTCCAGTATTCTCCATAAGTACCTGTCCGGCGCTTTGCGGGATGTCTCAACGCTGCCTTAACAATGGGGTGGCCATCACCTCATTACATGAATGACAAAAGAGGAGATCACCAATGGATAGTTTATACAAAACCGACTACACCGCATGGCTAGGCCAGCAACGGGAGCTACTGGCCCAGCGCCAATTTGACCAGCTTGACTTAGACAATCTGTTGGAGGCGATGGAGTACGAGATGGGTAATTATGTTGAAAATTTGGAGTCTCATCTTGTTATTTTGGTATTGCATCTTTTGAAGTATCAGTATCAAACGTTTGTACTCAACCCGCAGCGTCTGGAACCAGAATATTTCAGAAGCTGGCACGACAGCATCTCTAACGCACGTAACGACATTAACGACTTGATTAAAAAACACCCACACCTACAACCCCAGCAGGATGAGGCTTTAGCAAACAGTTACCCTAAAGCCAAAAAAAGGGCTATAGAGCAGATGAACCGATTTATAACTAACAAGCGTCACCTTATGAACAAAAACAGTTTTCCCAAGGAATGCCCGTGGACGTTTGAACAGATCACGACAGAAGACTGGCTGCCTGGGGAGGATGAAGAATGAAAAGTTTGTACGAGACTGACTATCACCAATGGCTAGGCCAGCAGCGTGAATTGTTGGCCGCTAAGCAATTCGATCAACTGGACATCGACAATCTGTTGGAGGCTCTGGAACACGAGATGGGTAATGACGTCAGAGAATTATGTTCTCATTTAGTGATATTGTTGGTTCATTTGCTCAAATATGACTATCAGAAACGAATTCTGAAAGACCCTTGGGTGGAAGATAAAGTTCTTCAGTCATGGATACCCAGTATCAACAACCCTAGAGATGAAATTGATCTTCACGTTGAAGAAAACCCTTACTTGAGCAATTACTTTCAAGAATCACTCGAAAAAGCCTACGTCAAAGCCAAAAAAAGCGCTATGGAAGAATTAAACCGTTACATAAAAACAGAAAGCAAGCGGCTGAATAAAAACAGTTTTCCCAAGGAATGCCCATGGAGCTATGAGCAGGTTACAGAAAGGGGTTGGCTGCCCGGCGATTAATTACTCATTGATCAAGTACAGGCAAGGTGATCAATAATCAACCCACCTTCCCCAGCAACGCTTCCCGCTCTTCCCGACTCATCCCCCGCAACATCTCTGCCAGCAGACTGTGCATCTCACCAATAGGCGGCTGAGGAACGCCAGAAAGGCATCTGCAACGAGTGTGAAGAGTTCTTCGACATCAACCAGATGGAAGCCGATCACATCACCCCATGGTCAGAGGGCGTATACAGGCTCTTGAATGTTGAATTGTGTCCCGTTTGGCCTACACTATAAAACGCCATTCAATAATCAGAGGGAACCGTCATGAGCAAAAGCGCTGTCGTCAAAGCCAGAGTGGAACCTGAGCTGAAGAAACAGGCTGAAGCGGTGTTTCGCAAGATCGGGCTGAACACGACACAGGCCATTACGCTTTTTTATACGCAGGTTGAGTTGTGCAACGGGTTGCCGTTTGATGTGCGTATTCCTAACGAAGAGACTTTGAAGGCTTTCGGGGAAAGCGACAAAGGGGAAGGGTTGGTAGAGTGCAAAGATCTGGATGACCTGTTTAAGAATCTGGATATTTAAGCGTGTTGATTCCCGTATTTTTAAACCGCTTTCAGAAGGATGTTAAAAAAGCGAAGAAGCAGGGGAAAGATATGGACAAACTCAAGTTTATCACCCGCCAGCTGGTAGAGCAGATGCCCCTGGCTGCCAGGCACAAAGATCACCTTTTAACCGGGAATTTTAATGGCAGGCGGGAATGCCATATTGAGCCAGATTGGTTGTTAATCTACAGGCTGGACGATGATCGCATTGTGTTTGAACGGCTCGGGAGTCATTCCGAGCTGTTCAGATAGGAATCAGTTGCAACCGCCCCATGAGAGATTGAAGTATTCAGCCTCAATTCAGAGTCGCTTCAACTGCGTGCAAGTGCGGTTGAACTCAGCGTTAGCTGCCAGTGTTCACCAATGATTCGATGGCTGACAGTTGAGTCTGTCAGTTAAACAGAGTTGAGAGATAATCCAGGGGCGCGTAAAACTTTTTCCACTGAGTCCATCCGGTCTCTGAAAGGCCTTGTTCCAGTGAATAGCCATAAACGACGTAGCCTGAAAGACCGTTGACAACCGCGAAAGTCAACGCAGGCATCAGAGTGACACCGGCTTTGATAAACGGGTCGTTTGAGGTTATCTTCAAACTGCCCAGCATAAGCAAGGCTCCGACTCCGCCGAGGATCATAGTTCCAGCTTCGGCAACAGCTCCAATTCCGAATCCGATTCCGGCCCCGGCTAAGGCTCCGACTAATGCCCCTGCGGCTCCGACTGAGGCTACGGCTGTCGCTCCGGCTCCGACTCCGGCTCCGGCTCCTACGAAGATTACGGCCCCGACTCCAGCTCCTGCTATGACTTCGGTCTTTGTCTGTCTGTCCACATCAATTGTTAGCACTGAAATAATTCCCGAGAGAGTACCCACAATCACTGCGCTGACAACAGAAGCAAGAGTCGCTTTTGCTGGCCTGTAGCCTTTATGGATCATCGCTTCATAGGCGACAGCCCCTGCCACAATCCCATTCATCATAGAAAATATTTCATATTCCCCAGCCAAATACCATTCGGTTGCAATATCCCTTGTACTCATTTTTCTTAGAATTAGCGCTGAAATAGCGCTGGCTCCGGTTCTTGTTAACGCTTCAGAAGCAAGGTAGATCATGACTACAACAGGCATGTGCTCCCTCTTTATCGTACTAGCGGCATTAGCTGCCATTCCTGCACCGGCAAAATACAAGGGTCTCCACCAGCGCTGTTCCAGAGGCCAGGGAGACACATGCCCGGCCAACGCTACTTCGGCAGTGGTGATCACGGGAGCCAGCTGCGAACAGAAATCTGTTTTCAACGGCTCCAGCTCCTTTGTATCCGATGCAGCCAGATCATATGTGCTTGAAAGCCCGGAGACTATTCCCGCTGTTTTACAGATACCCCACCATACTCCCAGATTGAGCAAGGTGGACAAAGAGACTCCAGCAAGGCTTTCCGTTAGCTCAAGCCCGTTTGCCACCAGTACGGAATCATTAAGAGGCTCAAGAAAATCAAAATCTTTTTTTGAGGGGGGGCTGGCTTGTGCCATCGAATAGAGCAAGCACAAAAGTAACGGACATAGGTTGAATGAGTTATTCATGGTGACTTCCCAGCTACAGTGATTGAACTGGAAATATAGATTCTATTCGGAGCTATGAGTGACAATGTTCATAACTACAAAGTGCGTTGCAAATAAGACAACTATCAAATGCTTCCAATAGACTGAGCCTCCGGCAGAGCGACTGAAGCAGGCATTAGCTGCCTGAGTTTACCTCTGGCTGACAGTTGAATCCGTCACTTAAAAAGAGTCGAGAGATAATCCAGAGGCGCATAGAACTTTTTCCACTGAGTCCAGCCGGTCTCTGAAAAGCTTTGTTCCA
>NZ_JAHHPN010000340.1:0-12559 GCF_024606325.1 Endozoicomonas sp. ONNA1 | reverse complement strand
GAATCGACTCAGGGAGAATATGTCATCCGGGTGACTCAGGGTGGCACAATTCTCTTTGGGGATGTCATTGTTCGCCTGCCAGCCGGTCTGGGCGAGTCGCTCAAAAGTGATCTGGCTTCAGTCATGGCCAATGCTGTTTTGAGGCATATCAGTAAAGCTGACAAAGAGGCCATCCGCGAAGTTGAAAGTCTTTTCCTCCAGTGGGGGTGCTTTGATGCTGCAGATGATAGCTGCATTTAACCGAATTCATATTTCTGAATTAAAGTACCCTGACCGTTCAGGGGCGTAGGTGCCTGACATGGAAGTATAATCCTGAGTCAGATCTTCAGGATGGTATTTTTTGTCTTTTGTTGCAGTAGAATGTTTGAGAGTCGGTCAGTTCTGTCAGATACTGGCTGTATTGTATCATCGTATCGTTATTCTGCAGTAATCGTTTCAATGCAGATGAATTGTACAATAGAGCTTTTTGCCGAATCGGTATTTGAGCGTCAACAAAAACAAGAGATTACCATGTCTGATCAAGTAAGTATTGTCATCGTTTCAGCTTCACGCACTCCCATGGGCGGCTTCCAGGGGAGTCTTTCAGAGGTTGCAGCTCCACAGCTGGGAGCTGCTGCTATACGTTCTGCCGTTGAGAAAAGTGGTCTTTCTGCCTCCGATATCTCTGAAGTTCTGATGGGCTGCGTGCTACCTGCGGGCTGTCGTCAGTCCCCTGCCAGACAGGCTGCCAGAGGGGCAGGGCTTCCGGACTCTACTTGCACGACAACGGTCAATAAAGTATGCGGCTCTGGCATGAAAACCGTCATGATGGGTGCGGCTCAGTTACAATTGGGCGAGGCTGATGCAGTGGTTGCAGGCGGTATGGAGAGTATGACCAATGCGCCCTACTTGCTGGGCAAAGCCCGCTCGGGTTTGAGATTAGGGCATGGTGAGATTAAAGATCATATGTTTACTGATGGACTGGAAGATGCCTATGACGGTCACGCTATGGGCGTTTTTGCTGAACAGACCGCAAAACGTTTTGAAGTATCCAGAGAATCAATGGATGACTACGCACTGGAGTCTCTGAGAAGAGCTCTGGCTGCCATTGAAGAAGGGGCATTTGCAGATGAAATTGCTCCAGTGGAAACACGCCGCAATGGTGAAATTACGGTGGATGAACAGCCTGGTAAGGCTCGCCCTGAAAAGATCCGGCAGCTGAGACCCGTGTTTGATAAAAACGGGTCGGTCACAGCGGCTAACTCCAGCTCTATTTCTGATGGTGCGGCAGCTCTTGTGTTGATGCGTGAGGAGGATGCAATGGCCAGAGGTCTGACCCCCATTGCACGCATCAAAGGCTATCAGAGCCATGCTCAGTTACCAGCAGAATTTACCATTGCCCCCATTGCGGCCATCAGTAAATTGCTGGAAAAGGTCGACTGGCAGGTAGAAGACGTAGACTTGTTTGAAATCAATGAAGCGTTTGCGGTTGTGACAATGGCATGTATGCAGGAGCTGGATCTGGATCACAGCAAGGTCAACGTGTTCGGTGGCGCCTGTGTGCTGGGTCATCCATTGGGAGCCAGTGGCGCCCGAATTATTGTGACGCTTCTTAATGCCCTGAAAAGAAAAGGCGGTAGAAAAGGTGTTGCTTCCCTTTGTATTGGTGGTGGTGAAGCCACTGCTATTGCAGTGGAGCTTGTTTAATTATCCCAGGCTCTGGAATATTTGACGACTTGGTCGTTTATTAATCGCCACAAGCAAAAGGGGTTTGTAATGGTTTTTTCAAGCCTTGCAGGCTCCTGCTTTTACAAACAATAAGAGGCCGTTAATGAACTTTAATCTCACAGAAGATCAAATCGCTTTTCGTGATCTTGCCGCCCAGTTTTCCAGGCAAGAGCTTCTACCTAATGCGGCTGACTGGGATAGAGACAGTGTCTTTCCCATTGAAACTCTGAAAAGGGCGGGCAAGCTGGGTTTCTTATCCCTGTACGCACCTGAATCAATGGGAGGGATGGGTTTATCGCGGCTGGACGCAAGCCTGGTATTCGAACAGCTTTCCATGGGGTGTACTTCAACCACCGCTTATATGACTATCCATAACATGGTCGTCTGGATGGTGGGTCTGGCTGCCAGCGATGAGGTGCTGTCCGAGTGGGGTGAGGCCCTGGTGACAGGTGAAAAACTGGCTTCTTATTGTCTGACAGAACCCGGCTCAGGGAGTGATGCAGCTTCTCTTAAGACCCGTGCATTCAGGGAAGGAGATGAGTACGTCCTTTCCGGTTCGAAAATGTTTATTTCAGGTGCGGGCAGTACTGACCTTCTATTGGTCATGGCCCGCACGGGGCGGGAAGGCCCAAAAGGTATCTCTGCTTTTGCTGTTCCCGCCAGCAGTGATGGTATCACCTATGGTCGTAATGAAAAGAAAATGGGCTGGAAAAGTCAGCCCACCCGGCTGGTGAGCTTTGAAAACGTCAGGATTCCTGTCAGCTCCCTTCTGGGTAAGGAGGGAGAAGGCTTTACTCTTGCTATGAAAGGTCTTGATGGTGGTCGAATCAACATAGCGACATGCTCTGTCGGTACCGCTCAGCAGGCGTTGAACACTGCCAGAGAATACCTTAAGGACCGTAAGCAGTTTGGTAAAGCGCTGGCTGATTTCCAGGCTCTGCAGTTTCGACTGGCTGATATGACCACAGAGTTAACGGCAGCCAGGCAGATGGTCAGGCTTGCTGCCTTCAAGCTGGATCAAAAAGACCCTGAAGCCACCGCTTATTGTGCCATGGCAAAACGTTATGCTACAGATGCTGGTTTTAAAATCTGTGATGAAGCGCTGCAACTTCACGGCGGTTACGGGTACATCAATGAGTACCCTCTTGAACGCCACGTCAGAGACACTCGGGTACACCAGATTCTGGAAGGCACCAATGAGATCATGAGACTGATCATTGCCCGACGGATTCTGGCTGATGAATGTGCAGGACTGGAGTGAATAATGTCTGATTGTATAAAGCTTTCGCTGGAAGGCCATATCGCCACCATCCAGCTGAATAATCCACCGGCGAACACATGGACACTGGAAAGTCTGAATCTGCTTGAGCAGATGGTTCATGAATTGAATGAAAATCCGCGGGTAACTGCCCTGATTATTTTCTCTGAAGAGGAAAGGTTTTTCAGTGCCGGAGCCGACCTTAAACTGTTTGCTGATGTTTCGTCTGAACAGGCCAGGCCTGTGGCTGAAGCATTTGGCCAGGCTTTTGAAACACTGACAGAATTCAAGGGTATCTCTATTGCCGCAGTTAATGGGTTTGCCCTGGGTGGTGGTCTTGAAGTGGCGTTGGCCTGCGACCTGAGAGTGGCTGAAAAACAGGCCTTGTTGGGTCTGCCCGAAGCAGCAGTGGGTCTGTTGCCCTGTGCGGGTGGTACTCAGAATTTAATGTGGCTGGTTGGCGAAGCATGGAGCAAGCGAATGATATTACTGGGTGAGAAGGTGGACGCAGAAAAAGCCTTTCAGATCGGCCTGGTGGAAGAAGTCGTGGAGCAAGGACAGGCTTTTTCAATGGCCAGGGAGCTTGCTGCAAAAGTCAGTCAACAAAGCCCTGACTCAGTTGTTGCGTGTAAAAAGCTGATTCAAATGAATCGGCTTTCGTCAAAAAATAGATATGCTGTCGAGCGTGATTTATTCCTGACGTTGTTTAAGGGTCAGAACCAGAATGAAGGCGTAAAGGCTTTTCTGGAGAAACGGTCACCTGAGTGGCGCTACGATTAAGTAGAAACTGAACCCGGCTGAGCCGGGTTGCAATCTGAGCATCAGTCGTTGCGATACAGTGTTTGTATGAGGTGGAAGCCGAATTGTGTTTTGACCGGACCGTGAACTTCCAGAACTTCTTTTCGGAACACTACCTGATCAAAGGCTTTCACCATCTGTCCCTGACGAAATTCGCCAAGGTCTCCTCCTTTCTTACCAGAGGGGCACTGAGAGTGCTTTTTGGCCAGTTGGCCAAAGTCAGCTCCCTTGTCCAGCTGTTTTTTGAGCTTTTCTGCTTCTTCCCGTGTTTTAATCAGGATATGTCTGGCACAGGCACTCGCCATAATATTATTCCTGCGTCGTAGAATCTTGGGTAGCTGCAGTGTCGCTTTGAGCGAGTTGCCCGGCTACCAGTTTGAGTTGTCCGACAAAGACTCGTTCATTTTTTTTCTGACGGGTCAGCTGTCTCTGATACAGAAGAATTTCGGCGTTGACAGCTTCCTTCAGTCTGACTTTGCCAGCAGGTTTACCATTCAGGTCGACCCGGTTTCTGCCTTCCTTAATCGATGATAGATAGCGGTCCTGCTGAGTAAACAGTTTCAGAGCTTTTCTGATGGTGCTGACCGGAAATTCACCGGTTTGTTTCATCTCATTATGGATGCCGATTTTAAGTGGGCGGGGGGAAGCCACTCGAAAGGCATCAGGCCAGCGTTCTCTGATCAGGCGAAGTGCTTCAGAACTGGATATTTCATCTCTATTGTTAGCTGAAGACTGTTGATCAGAAGAAGAAAGGTTACTGCATTGAGTATCTGCCTTTGAAGTAGTCAGATCTTCTCTTTCTGCATTGTGCATATTGTGCTCATGACTGATTACTTGAGATGTTTGTTCTGGACAATTGTACTGCATTGTGGACGTCTATTGATATATTTTGAATCCGAACTTATGTCTCGTTTATTAATGAATATCAAGAGCTTTGGATTTCAATGCTCCAAAGCTGATCATCTCAAGAGCCTTTTCGTGAGTGGATCTCAGATAGACCGGAGGAGCGACTCCGGCTTCATAGGCTTGTTTCCATCTTTGTGCACACAGGCACCATTGATCACCCTCCTTAAGTCCGGGAAAATTGTGAGCCTGATTGGGCGTGATCAGGTCGTTGCCCTGTTCAAGAGAAAATTTCAGGAAATCTCCAGTGACTCTGGCGCAGACAACGTGCTGTCCAATATCATTCCTGTCGGTATGGCAGAAACCATCCCGGTAGATTCCGGTTAGAGGATCAAAGCAGCAGGGTTGAAGAGGTCCCCCGAGAACATTTTTTTCATTAGAAGCCGATGTGTTCATGCGGAATTCCATAGACAATCTTGAGAGAGGAGTTAACAGCAGGTTGCTTTTGCAGTCAATGAAGAATTTACAGGCTGGTCCTAACTGAAGAGGAGGGGGTCAGGACTTTTATTCATACTGCTATATGCAGATATGGTCGTTTAGCTCTGTTTAAGACATCACCGTTTGCATCAGGGTCTGATCGATGTGTGCGTTTTCGCCTGTCTGAGTGTCATTTGCAAAGCTTCTTCTCTTGGCAGAACTTTATAAATGCTTCTCAGATACTCGGCTTCAATCTGTGCAGACTCTTTTGCTGTAACAGTGTCTTCTGCCTTGACGTTGTTGCCCTCTTTATTACTTTCTTTCAGTTGCACATTGGCTCTGAGGTATTTCAGGTAAGCTTCCATGTGACTTTGTGCAGGTTTACTCATTCTTGTTCCAAATCGCCATGGTTAAAAGGTAATTGTTTTGCTGAAAGTAATGTGTCGGAGCAAAACATATTTTCGTCGTTAAAATAATAATCCCACTCACCTTCTGTCCTGATATTCCTTCTCAGGATCAGCTGGTCGTTGTGGGAAGATAATCAGCATGATACGTGCCAAGTGTATCGGAATGCGTAAATATACCTATCTTGATGCGTTTTGACTCGGCAGGGGGTGGTTGCGCAATCGGCTTTTTTGAGTTGTTTTTCTCAGTGCTACGTTACGATTGGGATCGCGGGTTACACATCGTGCCGATGTAAATCCCAGCCGGGAGTGTCATTGTTTCAGGGATTTGACAGATTTTTGTCACTCTGGGTTTCAGAGGCAACCATCCATTGATGCAATCTGCTCTCTGTCGGCCGGCCATGCTTCCTCTTTGCCTGATGGTTTATGGCGCCCTTTAGTATTTATATGGTCACCTGACTTTGTTTCACGAGACATTGCTCCCGGAGACACTGTCCCCAAAGTACAGTTGCAGATGAGGATGTCATGCATAGATGGATTGTCATGCTGATTGGCTTCACGCTCTACGCCAAGGCCGATAACACTGCTTATATAAACTGGATCGCCGGTTTGCCTGATCAGGGGATTCCTGTGGAAGATCAGGACTGGCGGCGCCTCGTTGCCTACCCTTCTTCCGAAGTCCTTCAGAAAATGGTTCGTCGATATGCCTTGTATGTCGATAGAGGGCGTCTTGACAAAAGGTTGTTTCAGCCAGGCTGGCGGATAGAGGATCAGCCACGCAAAGAGAAAGATTACTCGCAACACTATTCGATCAATGATCTGAAGCGTCTTGAGCCTGATCTCCCTCAATATCCTGCTTTGGTGAACAGTCTGAAAAAACTCAGGGACTGGAGCCTGATGGCTGTCCGGGAGTTTCCGGATGATTTGATTTTCTTCAAAGACGATCAGCACCCTGCTGTTACCCGCCTGAATCAGTGGCTCATGGATCTGGACCTTGTTGAGAATTTAGAAGGCAGTGTATACACACAAATACACAAGGATGTCCTGACGCGAGTACAGCTTCAGTTTAATCTGATGCCGGATGGCAGGTTGGGGGTTATGACGCGTCAGGCATTGTTAGCTATAACGCACAAGAGAATCAGAACGCTTAAGGCTAATCTCGAACGGCTTCGCTGGTTACCACCGACACTGCCATACCCCCATATTCGTGTGGACATTGCCGGATTCAATGTTGCCTGGATCAAGAATAAAACCCATCAGAAGACTTATAAGGCGATCGTTGGTATGCGTCATAAACAGACACCCGTTTTCAATGATCAGGTTGAAAGTGTGACATTCAATCCTGTCTGGAAAGTTCCACATTCGATTGCCGCTCATTCAATCTTAAGGGCTGAAATGAAAGAGCCGGGATTTTTAAAACGTGAAGGTTTTGTCGTTTATGAAAGCTGGGACGACCTTGCGCCTGCTATTGCTATTGATCGAGTGAACTGGCTATTACTGACGCCCAAAACATTTCGTTACCGACTGGAGCAGCAACCCGGCGAGATAAACCGATTAGGGCGGTTTAAGCTGGATCTACCGAATCAGTATGGTGTCTATCTTCACGATACGGATAAGTCTGATTTGTTTAAAGAAAATAGAAGGGCTTTCAGTTCAGGCTGTGCCCGGGTTGAAGGGATTGCCGATTTGATTCAAACCATCTTTCATGAGCAATCCATGATATGGGTGCATAAAACTACTCCTGACGCGCTGACCTACACCAGGAGGCTTTTGCAGCCAGTGCCCGTTTATTTTGTTTACTTTACAGCCTGGCCCGATGAGTCGGGCAGAGTCCGATTCAGGGAAGATATCTACCAGCAGGACACGGCCATGACCAGCTGGTTTTGAATCTTATGTAGATCTGTCAATTATGGCTCCAGCGCAAGAGGGGCTTTATAAGTGGTTGACGGGGCAAGGTGTTTTGTGGAGAATGCGCTGCATCCAGACGAGTTGTCTGTTTTTTGGTGGGCCCTGTCGGTCCCCTCGCAATGATGAGCTGTGAACCCCGCCAGGCCCGGAAGGGAGCAACGGTAGCAGTGACATCATGTGCCGGGGTGTGGCTGGCAGGGTTTGCCTCCATCTGTCTTGCCCTGTCTGCCAAATACCCTTATATGACCCTTGTGAACCGTGCATTCTTTCGTTTTCTTGGTTAGCATAGAGTCTTCAGTTTCTGTCACCGGTATTCAAGCTTTTCAATGAGCTATCAGGTTCTAGCGCGCAAATGGCGACCCCGTTCTTTCAAAGAGCTGGTGGGCCAGACACACGTATTGCAGGCTCTGGTCAATGCGTTGGACCAGGATCGGCTGCATCATGCTTATCTGTTCACAGGCACACGCGGGGTGGGCAAGACAACCATTGCCCGGATTCTTGCCAAATGCCTTAACTGTGAAACAGGGGTCAGCTCCACTCCCTGTGGACAGTGCGCTGCCTGCTGCGAAATTGATGAAGGTCGTTTTGTTGATCTTATTGAGGTGGATGCAGCTTCCAGAACCAAGGTGGAAGATACCCGGGAACTGCTTGATAATGTTCAGTACGCTCCTACCAGAGGGCGTTATAAGGTTTATCTGATTGACGAAGTGCACATGCTCTCGGTGCACAGTTTCAATGCACTGCTAAAAACCCTGGAAGAGCCACCTCCCCACGTAAAGTTTCTTCTGGCTACCACGGATTCTCAGAAGCTGCCAGTGACCATTCTGTCAAGATGTTTACAGTTTGGGCTGAAAAATATGACGCCGGAAAGGATTGTTGGTCATCTGGAAAATATTCTTGGCCAGGAATCTATTCCTTTCGAAGGTCCTGCACTCTGGCAGCTGGCCAGGGCAGCCGATGGCAGTATGAGGGACTCTCTGAGCCTGACCGACCAGGCTATCGCATTTGGTAATGGTCAGGTAACCGAGCAGGAAGTCAGTGCCATGCTTGGTACCATTGATCAGGGGCAGGTCATGAAGATGGTAAGAGCTCTTTCGTCGGGAGGGGCTCCGGAAGTGTTAGCCGCTATTGCCAACCTTGCTGAACATGCGCCGGATTATGTGGCGGTACTGGATGATATGCTTTCCATGCTGCACCGGATTGCCATTGCCCAGGCCGTGCCCGAGGCAGTTGACAACAGTCAGGGCGATCGTGAGCAGGTTCTGGAACTGGCGGGTAATATGCGGGCTGAAGATGTTCAGCTCTATTATCAAGTCGGTCTGGTAGGGAAAAGAGACCTGCCACTGGCGCCGGATCCACGGGGTGGCTTTGAAATGGCTCTGCTGAGGATGTTGGCATTCAGACCTGAACCTGTTGCCGTTCAGGTGTCCCGGAATGCCCAGCGAGAAGTGGCTGCACCATCAGCAGAAGCTTCAGAGCCGGTGGCAGCTTCTCCTGATCCGGAACCTGAGCCTGCTGGTGCCCTACAGGCCAGGCACCAGCAGCAATGGGTGACTGAAGTAAGAGAGCCTGAACATCCTTTGCCACCGCCTGTGGCTGAAGAACCTCCTTCTCAGACCGAAGCTGAGCAGTCCTCGACTGCTGCTACAGAAAATCCATTACCGGATGATTTTGCTCCTTCATCGTTACCGGATGTAGAGCCAGCCCAGGTACACGAATCTGATCAAACTCCTGTAACAGAGATCCTGCCAGCGGTTGAAGTCTGCCAGGAGCAGGAGACAGAGGAGGACGATATTCCGCCTTCAGTATCCACTTATGAAGTTTATGCCTCGGAGCTGGCATCACGACAGGAAGTTATTCAGCCAGCGCCTGAATCGGCAATGGTTGAAGAAGAACCTGTTCAGGGGCTGGCTCCTGAAGAGAGAATTTCTTTTGCTGATCTGAATGTTCAGTCCTGGGTGCCTGTTTTCAGAAGCCTTCCTCTGGGTGGAGTGACCCGAACGATTGCCTCTCATTGTGAGTATGTCGGTCATTCGGCAGGCAGGGTTGATTTGCGACTGGACAGTGGCAGAAGCACTTTGTACAACGACACACACCGGCAGAGGGTTGAGAAGGCGTTGAGCGACTATTTTGACCAGCCGCTCAGGGTTCAGGTAGAGATTGGTCAGGTTCAGGCAGAAACCCCTGCTGCCTGGCGTGAGCGTAAAATGGCTGAACGAATGGCTGCTGCACGCGCCAGCATTTTAAATGATCAGCATGTACAGAGCCTGATTAATGAATTTTCCGCTGTCGTCATCGAAGACAGCATTCAGCCAGTTGGCAATGTTATCAAGTGATGAGTGGCCGGTTATTTCAATCATCCGGTGATCATATTTGTCTTTAGTTCATCGCTTTCAGTGATCATTCGATGAGCTAAACGTTACCGTAAAGGAGTTTTTATGTTTAAGGGCGGCATGGGTAACCTGATGAAACAGGCCCAGAAAATGCAGGAAGACATGCAGCGTATCCAGGAAGAGCTTGCCAACGCTGAAGTCATTGGTGAATCTGGTGCTGGCTTGGTAAAAGTGATTATGAACGGTCGTCATGATGTCAAGGATGTGCAAATCGACCCCAGTCTGATGCAAGAAGACAAAGAAATGTTGGAAGATCTGCTGGCGGCTGCTGTGAATGATGCAGTTCGCAAGGTGGAAGAAAACAGTAAGGATAAAATGAGTGACCTGACCGCTGGTATGGGTCTGCCTCCCGGCTTCAAGATGCCTTTCTAAGCGTCACTTGCTAAGTGTCACAGGGTTATTCGTCCAAAGCATATTTGGACAATCATCTGATAGCAGGACCCACTCGTAGCGACTGGGCCCTCACCGGAGTTTGAGTGCATTTATGTTCAGTCCTCTGATCAGGGAATTGATGGAATCCCTGCGTTGTTTGCCCGGGGTGGGGCCCAGATCTTCCCAGAGAATGGCGTTGCATCTGCTGGAAAAAGATCGGGAAGGTGCGCTTCGGCTGGCTAAAGCCCTGACCGAAGCGACAGAAGGGGTCGGACGTTGCAAGGCTTGCAGAACACTGTGCGAGAGTGAATTGTGTGATATTTGCAGTCACCCGGGCCGCGAGAAATCAACACTTTGTGTGGTAGAAAACCCTTCTGATGTTATGGCCCTGGAACAGGCTGGCGGTTATTCCGGACGCTATTTTGTGCTTATGGGACATCTCTCACCCATCGATGGGATTGGTCCTGAAGAAATCGGGGTTACCGACCTGCTGGAGCGAGTGGCTGATTTTCAGGTTAAAGAAGTGATTCTTGCTACTAACCCAACGGTTGAGGGTGAAGCAACCGCACACTTCATTGCGGAAGAACTCAAGAGTATGGGAGTAGAAGCCACTCGGATAGCACATGGTGTGCCGCTGGGAGGTGAACTGGAATATGTTGATGGTGGTACTTTGGCCCACGCATTGGCAGGCCGACGAAAACTGGAGCTCTGAAATACAGGAGCATTCCTGAAGACAAGGTGTTGAGAGGGGCACACTAGTGTTGGTATAGATCAGTCATTGGTATTGTCAGCTCCAGACTCTCCAGCAAGATGCTATCAGTTTCGTTATAGGTGGCTACGACCTTGAAGCGTCCATCTTGCCACATTCTTTTTTCTACGACAGGATGGTTAGGGTCAACAACCAGGTACTCACCTTGAGTCGCCTTTAAGATATGCCCGTACTCCGCTGACTTATAAACACGATCGGTTAGCTCTGTGCTCTCGGAAAGTACTTCAATCAGAACCGTAGCGGATTCGCACATATCTTCGAAGCGCCGCTTTCGCTCACATGAGACCATGACATCAGGATATCTGAAGGATTTAACAAAAGCAGATTCAACTTTTAAGTTGACATCAGCTGCAAACACATCGCATGGTTTTCCCACCAAATGATTACCTAAAATGCGGGTTAAATTAGCGATCATCTTACCGTGCTGAATAGTTCCGCCTGCCATAGCCACTATATATCCATCAATATATTCATGGCGAGAAGTGATTGATGCCCTTTCGTGGGCCAGATAAGCTTCAGGGGTAACCAGAGAATGACTGATTTTATGAGGCATGTCGTGTCCTGTTCTGTTTACCGGGCAATTTATTAAAACCCTATCCAGTAAAATCAATCACTTTGACTTGGCGCGGTTTAGATTATTTAGGACAAAAGTACTGAATACGTTTCACAAGGCCTCCGGTTTTCCCTTCTCCAATTCGTGTTCGGGTATATCGATCCGTAGACATCCAATCAATGGTTTTCTGTGTGCCCGCCACAGAGCCCGGGAAGTAGGTATTGATAAAAAGGGTGAAGCCGCCATTATCTGTTCCGAAAGCGGCTTGCCAGCTTGGATCACTGTCGAGTTGTACCCGATAAAAACAATTTCTGCTGAAGCTGCTGGCCTGAAGCTTTCCGTCTTTGGCCTCCTCAATCACTTTTTTAGTGGAATCCGAGTCAGGAAAATCTCTCCATTCAATATTCTGACACTGTCTCAGTATTGTCTGGGTTGGTACTTGAATGGCTCGCCCATCGGCTTTCTGAACAAGAGTTGTATTTTTTCTGTCTGACTGGATCTGGGCGCTCAGAACCGTCTTCAGACTGCCAAAGTCTTTGGGGATCAGTTCAAGGTGGGTTCTGTTATAGCGGGTGGGCAGGTAATTATAAAAAGCCTGTTCTTCATTGATCCAGTGGAAGCAGTCAGGATTAAAGCCGCTATTACTGTTCAGGTCTATTTTCTCAGGAGCAGGGGGGCACCATCTGCGAATGGCTTCAAAGCCAAGAGGCTGTTCGCTCGTGCTGCCGCTACCCTCTACGATCAGAGTGCTTTTCTGAGCGGCAGAAATTTTGAGTATATAAGCCTCAGCATTTTCCAGGCTGCCGTAAGGGGTCAGCAAAAGAGCATCCTTATTGACGGCGGCTGCGAAGAACCAAGCTCGATCGAACTCCACCTGGTAGTGGCATTGAGGATTGAAATCCTCCGGGGTGTCTACAGCAATCTCTACCCATGGGGATTCGAGAGGCACCCAGGCAGCAAAAAAACCAAGAATCGTCGATAAACCAGAAGCCATCGGGATACACCATAATGCTACGATGTATCCATTCTAGCAGCCTGTCGGACTTAAGGCTGTCCTACTGCGGTTGCAATAAATTG
>NZ_JAHHPN010000339.1:0-1460 GCF_024606325.1 Endozoicomonas sp. ONNA1 | reverse complement strand
TAAAACCGTTACCGATGAGACTGAATTCCGGTTTTGGCAATGTCATGGTTCCACTACCGGAAAGTATCGTCAGCTGTTGCTTTTCAAACTTATACTCAGGTACCTGTTCAAGCTCAATCAGCATGGCGGCTATAAAGAGCCACAGCCGCTTCTGTCCTTCCATGACCGCATCACCTTTGATAACCACCCCTTTGCCACCGGTGCCGGCCACCTGCGATGAAAAGCAAAGGTTCGGTATCTGTTGGTGGTCAGTCAGGTAATGGTGTGCCAGCAGCAGCCCTTCCAATATAAGCTCCTGTTCTTTTACCTGAAGGGCATTGGAGGTCTGTCGGGCAATACAGGCCTCCAGAAAATCCTGCATTTTTTGTGGCTTGAATGTCTGGTGTATCCGGTACAGTTGGTGAGTCCCGGGGACAGTGTCGAAGAAGCTGTCGAGCTTTTGGGCAAAGTCTGAGCGCTTGGCCTCTGGCTGCAACCAGATAAGCTCCAGCATCATTGCTTTACTTCGTTTCAGGGGGTATCGCTGACCAAGTCTTTCCCGAAGTGGCTTCAATGCCTCCCATTGCTCTTTGTTCGGGGCAGGACTCAGGTTTTTGCACACTCTGATGTACTCCAGACACTCGGGTTCAGGAAGCTTCGTCAGGGCAAGCTTTATGGTTTCCAAGGGGGCGGAAAGGGAGAGTGCCTTAGTGAGCAAGTCTTGGTCTTGCGGTTTTTCATTTTTCCTTTTCAGCCAGAAATGTACGCCTGCACCACCATGGTTGTAAAGCGTCGGTATCAACGATCTCAGCGCAGAAAGTACTTGGGTTCTTTCATTGTGGGCGTTTGTGAAAGCGGTCAGGTATTGTTCAAACTCTGCCATCGTCATACGCCATTTGTTAGGAGCAGAACAGAACAGCGCCAGGACTTTCATGGTCTGTGCAATGGTTATACGCCACTTTTTAGGAGCCGAACTGAACAGCGGCAATGAGTTCATTGCATCGTCTTCTTCCTGCTCATCATCGGAGTCATCAATGTCGTAGTCAATGTCTCCGGAGAGTTCCAGAAGATCTGGAAGGCGTAAGCGAAATAACCTCTCATTGGCTGCCAACTCCCTATGCCCGGGTAACCCGGACTTGCATAACACTCGGCTGGCCATCTTCAGGAAAAGCTTCTTGTCACCCCGGGGCAGCCATTGAACAAAGGCTATTACGTCCGCCTCTACCGGGAAGCCTTTACCATAATACATGGCGGCAACGTGTCCAAGCAGCTCCCGGTGGACTGGTTTGTCTTTAACAGCAGCATCCTGACCTGGCTGCCAGCCCTCTTTCAGGCAGGGCATAGTAATGAAGGCTTTCACTTGCTCCCTGGTCGGGAAGCCCAGACGATAATTCATGTAGATGATGTGCATGAATAGTTTCCGGTCGATCGGGCTGTCTTTAACGGCCTCGTCGCAGCCCGGCTGCCAACCCACTTTCAGG
>NZ_JAHHPN010000338.1:0-1321 GCF_024606325.1 Endozoicomonas sp. ONNA1 | reverse complement strand
CAAGAAGATCTGCTTCAATCACCATGATCCGGTCTGACAATATCCGGGCCAGCGTAGTTTGGCCCGTCGCAATAGACCATAGTCGTTTGATTCGTAGCATTTGAAGTAGTTGTCTTTTTTGTTGCAGGCATTTTTGAACAGGGGCAAGAACAAGGTAAGGGTGAGACTGGGGCTCCGGATCAGGATTCCATTCGTATCCGTCAGGTGGCTTATCGCCACCATCTCCTCCGGCAGCGCCCGTGGCGATCAGCGCATTGGGAGTGTTCTCCGGAAATTCGGGAGGCTCAGCTAACGGGGCAATTCCGCGTGTCTGCTTCATTGGCCAAACGGGTAGGAGAGGCCATTGGAGAGACTCAAGAGGACTGTTATTTGGCTGCAGCTCCAGAAAACTGAGTGCAAATGTCACAAACCCAACCGGAAGAGCGTAGGGTGGTTCAGGTACGACCAACTTATTGGTATATAAGAAATGGGCTGATAGCGGGCTAGGGCCAACTAATTCCAATGCAGGCGGCGACCCCCCAAACGTTATGGTCACTAACAGCAGCAGTGATCGGACCACCAAGCAGGCAGTTTTGTTTTTTTCAGGGCGTCCCATAGACACAGGACCATCGATTGACCTTTGTTATTTGCAACGGGACGTATAGCACTGCACTGGCCAGTCTGCCATGAACGGAATTAGAAAATACTCCCGCACCCATCAAGTAACTCTAATTCCTGACAATGCTGATAAACATCATCAGTAACATCTAATAATAAAGGGTCTCGTTTTTTTAACCGCTCTATTTGACTGCATGCTCGTTGCCTCCATCCTTCCAGCATGCGGTTATCGATATCAATTTTGGCTTTTTTAAGGACGGTCACTGTGTGCATAAGCTCCATTTTATCGCCATAATCTTCCAGTAAGTTCAGTATTTCGGTACCAAAAACTTCTGTCTGGTCGAGCTTCAACCATAAACTGCCAAACGCCTGTTTTTCTTGTTTGTCGTCTGGAGGATTGCTGCTCTGTGGCGCCGGCTCGCAGGCTTCAGTTCTCCTGAGTTGAACGTTATCCAGATATTGGCACAGTGATTCTTTGATCTCATCGGGGCATTCTGTACCTGATGTTTCGACTCTCTCTCTCAGTTTGTTAAGCAGAGACTCAGGCAGTCTCTGCTTATGATGGTCAAGGGATTTCCAGGCGACGGGTTTGATGGCCATTCCTCTTTTGATCAGGGTAGCCAGAACATGAACAGGTATAGGGTTGAAAGGGGCTGCGTCAACCGCAAATTTAGCCTTCAGCGCTTTGTTTGCGGCTAGTCTGGCTTCGCGTCTTTGGATGTAG
>NZ_JAHHPN010000337.1:0-1164 GCF_024606325.1 Endozoicomonas sp. ONNA1 | reverse complement strand
GCAGGGTAGAATTTTTCTAGCTTATCCTTCATAACACCTGTCTGCACGATAAATTGGCTAACATGCTTTTCGTTTTTTGAGAAAATAAATTGTGCAACACGATATTTAAAAAAATCAATTGATAAAGATGGCTTAAAATATTTTACCAAGTTAGGAGTATGTAAAAACACAGTCTGAACACCGTTGGTATTCAAAGGTATGTCACCTAACACCAATACTGCTGTATTTTTTGGCAATCTATGTGGGATTATACATTCAAAAAAACGTGACAAAAAATTGGGTAAAAGGCGCTTACGAACAATAAAATTCGTTGATGATTTTGACGATTTGAAGCGACTTAAATCACCACGATCAGGTAAAATGACAGTCGAAACATTAGCATAATTATTGGCCAATAATTTTGGTAACAAAGATTTTGCAAGCTGAACAGCACCAACCCCAACAACATTACTCAGGTGCAATTGAATATTATACAGCATAAGAAATGCTCAATTTAATTTATATTTACTGACGTGGAGATCTTTTGAAAAACCTCCCCCTATATCACAATGCATATTTAAAAACTGAGTTACCAGCAAAATAAAATCAGTGCATTTTAATCTAAACTAATAACTTCTTAACCCTCTCGACAGCTGCAGAATGCAATTAAACCGAAAGAGCCTGATAAAGGAAAAATCCCAAGATTATTCCTAAAAGGTGAATCATAAAAAGGGGGCTATGATATGATTAATCATATTTTGATAGTATTTTTTAACAACAATACAATAGTGAGTGATGGTCGGACATCAGCCCTACTGTTATATAGCTAGTATTTCTAAATAGCTGTCGCTATAGACCTCAATATAAGCAGTATTAATTCAGAAAGCCTCTGTATAAAAAGTATTCTGAACAGTGATGGGGTTAAAGTAACAAATTCAGGTATTAAAAAAGAGCTATTTGTGTACAACGCAACTGATTTATTACTAATTCATGAGATTCTATCCATGCCTATTCGGTTTATAGGGCACACTATAATTTGTAAGAAATTCTTTGACCCCATAGATCAATAAAATCTCAAATATTATAAAAAAAACAAAATTTTGCGTATTGAACAATAGAAATAGGAAAGCTGAAAAATAAATTTTCGTTAATAACCCATAACTCTTTAGATAAGAAGGATATAGA
>NZ_JAHHPN010000336.1:0-1454 GCF_024606325.1 Endozoicomonas sp. ONNA1 | reverse complement strand
GCTGTGCATCGCTGCCCTGGTGTGCCATACCGACATCGTGAAACTTCTGATCGAAGCCAAGGCGGATCTCAACGCCCGTAATAAGCGTGACGCCACCCCGCTGTTCGTCGCTGCCCTGGAGGGCCATACCGACATCGCGAAGCTCCTGATCGAAGCCAAGGCGGATATCAACGCCCGTAGTAAGAACGGCTCCACCCCGCTATTCGTCGCCGTCCAGGAGGGCCATACCGACATCGTGAAACTCCTGATCGAAGCCAGGGCGGATATCAACGCCCGGACTCTAAGTGGCTTCACCGCACTGTTCGCGGCTGTTAAGGAAAATGACATCGAAATCATGAAAATCCTGATCAGCGCCGGGGCGGATGTCAACGCCCGTTCTGAGTATGGCGCCACCCCACTCCTAACGGCTATCTCGATGGACAATACCAACAGCGTGAAAGCCCTGATCGAAGCCGAAGCGGATCTTAACGCCGACATTGATGGTATCACCCCGCTGTTCGTCGCAACCAAGAAGGGCAATACCGACTGCGTGAAAGCCCTGACCGACGCTGGAGCACGGTAGGGTGCACAAGGCATTCTCTATCCGGATCTGGTTTACAGCGATCTTGACTTCGATGTCGATACTCTCAGGGTGATTACAAGAAACGGTGAAAAGTTGAGGTCTCGGCAGGGCTGAAAGCTTCTCTGGGGCAGTTGAGAGAATGGTTAGCTGCATCACTTGAGTTATTTTCTTGATCTATCCTTCCTCTCTGTAAACCAGAACGCAAGTGTAGAATGATTAAACACTCACTCTTTGCAGCACCATTGCTACTAACGACATTTTTCGTCGTCTGTCAGGCTCAACCTTTAACAAGACGTTTTGTTGTTGAGCTGGAACAGAAAACAGGCTCTCCAAACCAGAACGTTTCTATAACATCTGACCAGCACAAAATGTCAGGCACCATGTCAGACATTGACCACAAAAAGGGTTATGCAAGATCGGATTTACCGTCTGATGGGAAACAAGGCAGACTAAACGGTTGCGGGCTAAAACCGACCATCACTGAATCAATTTCGTGGCCATGGCCTTACGCCACTCGTTTGCTGGTTGGTCACGAACGGATCCTGACCAGCAAAAATACCCTTCCCGGGTCCACCTCCTATTCATGGCTGCCTATTGAAGTGGTTGTTGCTGTCGGTTGGCTTTTAACAAGTTATTGGAATATCGACTCACCGTCGTTTAACCCGATGAAACAAAAAGAGCTGTGTCAAGAACAACCGCTTGCGGCCATCATTACGGTACCTGGCTCTGGAACTCAACAACAGCAAGACCCGCCATCTGAATCGTCGGGGCAGCAGGCTCAGGAAGCCCCCGCCTGTCCCTCAGACTCTTCCAACAGCTTCCTTCATTCTGACTCTGCCGATGGAAACGAAGGCTCAGAGCAACATCGGCATACTTTGGATTTCGATTGTTT
>NZ_JAHHPN010000335.1:0-4729 GCF_024606325.1 Endozoicomonas sp. ONNA1 | reverse complement strand
GATTGAAGAAGATGGTTTAAGGCTGGTTCTTTTTAAATCGGAAGAGTAATTAATCCGTTCTTTAACAATGGAGTATTTACAGTGATTTTTTGATGGATTCGCTGGTGGAAAATTTGGGTCTTGTAACTTGTTGATTTAATGGTGTATTTTTTTAGAGTGTTCCCTGCGCTCGCAGGGATGAACCGTCCACCTTCCAGCCCATTGCGACCAGTTCGTCGTGTTCCCTGCGCTCGCAGGGATGAACCGTCACATTAGTAAAATCCATTTTTTAGTCCTCGGTGTTCCCTGCGCTCGCAGGGATGAACCGCGAACGCTCAAGAGTAGTCTGTCTATCAGGTTGTGTTCCCTGCGCTCGCAGGGATGAACCGCACCGAGAGAACATGCCAACGCCAGTAATAGAGTGTTCCCTGCGCTCGCAGGGATGAACCAGATTGCTGTTATACACTCTGATACTGAAGCTCGTGTTCCCTGCGCTCGCAGGGATGAACCGTATATTGATACATTCAGGTATCCGAAAAAAAGCGTGTTCCCTGCGCTCGCAGGGATGAACCGGATTATCACTAGTATGTCCAGCTTATGACAATGTGTTCCCTGCGCTCGCAGGGATGAACCGGTCAAGCGTTTTACGGAGTCCAGGAGAGTAGTGTGTTCCCTGCGCTCGCAGGGATGAACCGCAATACGTTATCAGAAGAAACATCAGTAACCTGTGTTCCCTGCGCTCGCAGGGATGAACCGGTAAAACGCCATCTCCACTTTCATCGGGTAAGGTGTTCCCTGCGCTCGCAGGGATGAACCGTAGTAGTACCTGTTTTACTGTCAGTCGATTGTGTGTTCCCTGCGCTCGCAGGGATGAACCGAACAATCCTGGCTATATGATTGTTAAATATGCGTGTTCCCTGCGCTCGCAGGGATGAACCGTCATCATGGAAGACAATTCCTGACATTGTGTTGTGTTCCCTGCGCTCGCAGGGATGAACCGCTACTGATATTCTCGATCAAATACCCAATAATGTGTTCCCTGCGCTCGCAGGGATGAACCGGGTTCACATCATAGAAAAACAAGTAGGAAGCAGTGTTCCCTGCGCTCGCAGGGATGAACCGTGACAAATACACTCACCAGTGACGACGCCGGAGTGTTCCCTGCGCTCGCAGGGATGAACCGCACGACGATTTACCAGTATCGCCTCTTTAAGTGTGTTCCCTGCGCTCGCAGGGATGAACCGTGATTCGACTGAACTTTTTTCTGGCGTTGGCTGTGTTCCCTGCGCTCGCAGGGATGAACCGTATCTCTAAAGCTGATCGGTTATCATCAATAAGTGTTCCCTGCGCTCGCAGGGATGAACCGTTTTTTAATTAGATCATCTGTCATATTTACTTGTGTTCCCTGCGCTCGCAGGGATGAACCGATTATGAGCGGACGTTGCGCAAGTTTTTTCTGGTGTTCCCTGCGCTCGCAGGGATGAACCGTGGTGAATTAACGGTGGGTTATTTTAAGGAAAGTGTTCCCTGCGCTCGCAGGGATGAACCGACTTTTTTCGACCAATGCGAGCGAAAATATATGTGTTCCCTGCGCTCGCAGGGATGAACCGCGTGTTTTACAAATAATTTGTCCACCTACTTGGTGTTCCCTGCGCTCGCAGGGATGAACCGGAATGCGACCAATTCAGACTGACAGCCGTTTTGTGTTCCCTGCGCTCGCAGGGATGAACCGTTACTTTCCACAGAAGGTGTTATCTTTCGTGCGTGTTCCCTGCGCTCGCAGGGATGAACCGCACCATATTCCAGTTCTGATTTAAAAATAATTGTGTTCCCTGCGCTCGCAGGGATGAACCGAAACAATAATTTGTATGTCGTGCAGTTTCGGTGTGTTCCCTGCGCTCGCAGGGATGAACCGATAGAATCAGTATAACAATACGAGAATGTGATGTGTTCCCTGCGCTCGCAGGGATGAACCGTCAGTCCCCTACAGGGGGTGGAAGAAAAATCTGTGTTCCCTGCGCTCGCAGGGATGAAGCGCGTTTCTGACCGTCGGCGCTGATGAACTGCAGGTGTTCCCTGCGCCCGCAGGGATGAACCGCAGAACTGTCACTCAATAAGCAACTGCAACAACGTGTTCCCTGCGCCCGCAGGGATGAACCGGTTATGTATGGAAAGCCACTTTAGGTGTTTGTGTGTTCCCTGCGCCCGCAGGGATGAACCGTTGTCTAAGGAAGATCTAATCACTCGATATAAGTGTTCCCTGCGCCCGCAGGGATGAACCGGTCATGCTACGGATGCAGAGACTTCTAAAGTGGTGTTCCCTGCGCCCGCAGGGATGAACCGTCTACCGCAATAGAATTTTGCTGGTCTCTTATGTGTTCCCTGCGCCCGCAGGGATGAACCGAAGGCATTCGCAGTGAGTTTGTGAATCACAGCGTGTTCCCTGCGCCCGCAGGGATGAACCGTTTGAGTTCTAATACTGTGTTATACGGCTTAAGTGTTCCCTGCGCCCGCAGGGATGAACCGTCTGGTAAATGGAAAGCTATAGTCCGCCTGAAGTGTTCCCTGCGCCCGCAGGGATGAACCGTCTAAAAAAATGAATGCCCAACAACCTGATAAGTGTTCCCTGCGCCCGCAGGGATGAACCGGAGGCCTACTTGATACTGACCACTTCTACCAAGTGTTCCCTGCGCCCGCAGGGATGAACCGTACCCCATCCTTTATAATGGTCTACATCATCGGTGTTCCCTGCGCCCGCAGGGATGAACCGCCTTGGTATTGCTGGAAATGATGAACCTAAAGGTGTTCCCTGCGCCCGCAGGGATGAACCGCGAGACTTGAGGGTGTCTTTGCTGTAGTAGAGGTGTTCCCTGCGCCCGCAGGGATGAACCGGATCATTTATTTTCCTTAACTGCTCTGTCTCAGTGTTCCCTGCGCCCGCAGGGATGAACCGTTAACAAGCCCCCACCATTTTGGTTGATTGCTGTGTTCCCTGCGCCCGCAGGGATGAACCGCTTTAACCCTAGTCTCTCAAGGCCTAGCAATTGTGTTCCCTGCGCCCGCAGGGATGAATCGCTTCCCACCGTTACGACAAGAACCGTACCGAGAGTGTTCCCTGCGCCCGCAGGGATGAACCGGACTACTGCCCTGTATGATGTAGGGCTTTTTGGTGTTCCCTGCGCCCGCAGGGATGAACCGGACAGAGACATTCTTTTAGATGCTCTTGGCACGTGTTCCCTGCGCCCGCAGGGATGAACCGCAACTTCAGTTCGCAGCGTGTTAACCTTACGGGTGTTCCCTGCGCCCGCAGGGATGAACCGGATCTTGATAGCCGATATGAGTTTGTGGTCTGGTGTTCCCTGCGCCCGCAGGGATGAACCGCTGTAACGCTGAATTTTCAACAAAACACCGGAGTGTTCCCTGCGCCCGCAGGGATGAACCGTCGATCAATTTTCTTGGACTTTGGTGCTGAATGTGTTCCCTGCGCCCGCAGGGATGAACCGCACGTCGCCAAGCAACCCAGCCAGACCAATTCGTGTTCCCTGCGCCCGCAGGGATGAACCGGACTTACCACTCGCCGCAATCAGTCCCATCTGGTGTTCCCTGCGCCCGCAGGGATGAACCGGACAAGGGCTACACCCGCGCCACTCTTGAGCGGTGTTCCCTGCGCCCGCAGGGATGAACCGCCGACTTGATGGCAGGATCTAACTCAGCGGAAGTGTTCCCTGCGCCCGCAGGGATGAACCGTCCATTAGATCTTCTATGGGAGGTATTGAAACGTGTTCCCTGCGCCCGCAGGGATGAACCGCGATATGCAAAACTCTGTCCTAAGAATCTTTCGTGTTCCCTGCGCCCGCAGGGATGAACCGTATTTGAAGGATGGACTAAGGATAAAGTCAGGCGTGTTCCCTGCGCCCGCAGGGATGAACCGTACGACACCACATCTATTCACGAGGCTAACGAGTGTTCCCTGCGCCCGCAGGGATGAACCGATTTACCGCCCTTTGCGACAATATCAGAACAGGTGTTCCCTGCGCCCGCAGGGATGAACCGGACGTGCCCGTAAACATCTTGACCACTTGTTAGTGTTCCCTGCGCCCGCAGGGATGAACCGTGTTGCTGATAATTACGAAGCTGATAGGTCTTGTGTTCCCTGCGCCCGCAGGGATGAACCGTTACCATTGTTGAGAACGACCCCCTGTAGAAAGTGTTCCCTGCGCCCGCAGGGATGAACCGAATCCATGGACAGTGAATCATGACCAGCAAAAGTGTTCCCTGCGCCCGCAGGGATGAACCGACTTGATGAAGCCTAACGCTTGCAGCAAGGGCGTGTTCCCTGCGCCCGCAGGGATGAACCGGTCTTGACCCACACCTGTTCGGAATTCATAACGTGTTCCCTGCGCCCGCAGGGATGAACCGCTTTGGAGCGTGACAGGCGGCTCAATCTTTGCGTGTTCCCTGCGCCCGCAGGGATGAACCGTGACGGTAACATTTGACCCTGTACCCACTTCAGTGTTCCCTGCGCCCGCAGGGATGAACCGAGTTTGTCGTCGTAGGTGTTTTTGGTGCTCTTGTGTTCCCTGCGCCCGCAGGGATGAACCGAGATCAGCCCGGTTTTTGCCATTCCTGATCAAGTGTTCCCTGCGCCCGCAGGGATGAACCGCCATCCGATCAGGATTCTATCCAGAGCTATTCGTGTTCCCTGCGCCCGCAGGGATGAACCGAACAACCGGGCGCTGAAGCTGCGCCA
>NZ_JAHHPN010000334.1:0-5626 GCF_024606325.1 Endozoicomonas sp. ONNA1 | reverse complement strand
TGATTTTTTGATGAATTCGCTGGTGGAAAATTTAGGTCTTGTAACTTGTTGATTTGATAGTGTATTTTTTTAGAGTGTTCCCTGCGCTCGCAGGGATGAACCGTCACCACGATTATTCAACAGGACGGCTACAGGGTGTTCCCTGCGCTCGCAGGGATGAACCGCCCCCTTAAAAGAATGGCTCCGAATTAACGGAGTGTTCCCTGCGCTCGCAGGGATGAACCGTCCATCAGAACCACCGCCACCGCCACCGCCTTGTGTTCCCTGCGCTCGCAGGGATGAACCGGTTAACCAGTGCTGAACGGCAGGCCAAGGACTGTGTTCCCTGCGCTCGCAGGGATGAACCGTACTTTTGTCTTAATACAAACAGGTTCTACGTCGTGTTCCCTGCGCTCGCAGGGATGAACCGGCGAAACCACAACTACAGGACAAATCACTGATGTGTTCCCTGCGCTCGCAGGGATGAACCGATCCTGGCCTTTGGATCGCGTCGGTCGAATTTGTGTTCCCTGCGCTCGCAGGGATGAACCGCTATAGCTTTTCAGGATCAGGAAGCCAAGACAGTGTTCCCTGCGCTCGCAGGGATGAACCGGTGACTGGCTGTGTTGCGAGTCGTGACGACCGGTGTTCCCTGCGCTCGCAGGGATGAACCGCGGTAGACCGTCGGGGCACTGAGCACCGTAAAGTGTTCCCTGCGCTCGCAGGGATGAACCGCGCGAGACACTGTCCAACAGGCCCAGGCTGAAGTGTTCCCTGCGCTCGCAGGGATGAACCGTTCCCATCACAACGAGCATACATTAAGAGGCCGTGTTCCCTGCGCTCGCAGGGATGAACCGCAAGATATAGAGCAGAGCCTAATTGGTCGCCTGTGTTCCCTGCGCTCGCAGGGATGAACCGTTAGGGAAATTGACCTTAATCCCTCAGCTTTAGTGTTCCCTGCGCTCGCAGGGATGAACCGGTCGGATCGCTGGGGTTGCCGCCCCTCCCCGAGTGTTCCCTGCGCTCGCAGGGATGAACCGGTTTTTGTCAAAAAGGCACAAATCCATATTCTGTGTTCCCTGCGCTCGCAGGGATGAACCGTCTTCACCAGTGACGAACTGGTCGCAATGGGTGTGTTCCCTGCGCTCGCAGGGATGAACCGCTTGTATTGGGCATTCCTCCAGAGGACAACCAGTGTTCCCTGCGCTCGCAGGGATGAACCGCCTTGCCTACCGCCAGAAACGCCGGGAGGAATCGTGTTCCCTGCGCTCGCAGGGATGAACCGGACTGCATCCGTCGGCGATGCTGGCGCACTTACGTGTTCCCTGCGCTCGCAGGGATGAACCGACACTGATAGACAAGGTGCTAGAGTCGTATGTGTGTTCCCTGCGCTCGCAGGGATGAACCGCATGGCCATCTGTTGTGAAAAACGTGCTCAGGTGTGTTCCCTGCGCTCGCAGGGATGAACCGCTTTTGGTCCGGCTGGCACTGGAAGAAAAATCGTGTTCCCTGCGCTCGCAGGGATGAACCGAAAAAGAGAAACCAAAAATAACGGAAATAGCGCGTGTTCCCTGCGCTCGCAGGGATGAACCGAGTTCATACTCAAAAGCAGCAGAACCATCGTCGTGTTCCCTGCGCTCGCAGGGATGAACCGTACTTAAACAGCTAGGATTTGTACGACAAAAAGTGTTCCCTGCGCTCGCAGGGATGAACCGATGTGTATCAGGATAAGCGAACAAACATCTTTGTGTTCCCTGCGCTCGCAGGGATGAACCGGGTTAGCCCTGACATATCGGCGAATTTCTGATGTGTTCCCTGCGCTCGCAGGGATGAACCGAATTAGGTGCAAATTATGTTAATTTCACAATTGTGTTCCCTGCGCTCGCAGGGATGAACCGTCGTGAGCTTTCGACGCAAGAAAGATGGCTCTGGTGTTCCCTGCGCTCGCAGGGATGAACCGACTGCTAATTCAGCGGTTAACTATGCAAAAGAGTGTTCCCTGCGCTCGCAGGGATGAACCGATTACAAAAAATTTGTCACACAGGGCACACAGGTGTTCCCTGCGCTCGCAGGGATGAACCGACTCTACTCGTTATTGCGGAACCGTTAATAACGTGTTCCCTGCGCTCGCAGGGATGAACCGATTTTGCCGGGTGTTGCAACGTGGGGATATAAGTGTTCCCTGCGCTCGCAGGGATGAACCGTTATTTTACTAATTAAACCATGTGAATGATTTGTGTTCCCTGCGCTCGCAGGGATGAACCGACACAGAAAATAGGGCGTTTTACGGCGGTTTGGTGTTCCCTGCGCTCGCAGGGATGAACCGGTCAGTTCACGGTTGATGATGCTGTTGAAGCCGTGTTCCCTGCGCTCGCAGGGATGAACCGTCAAAGAAATAGACCTTTCTCCCTCTGCACTTGTGTTCCCTGCGCTCGCAGGGATGAACCAGTATACTTGTAGTCTTAGTTACACACGGAAACGTGTTCCCTGCGCTCGCAGGGATGAACCGCTTTACACGACACTTTTTTACCGTCTTCAGATGTGTTCCCTGCGCTCGCAGGGATGAACCGCGTTGTTTTCAATGCCTGAAACCGCATCTATTGTGTTCCCTGCGCTCGCAGGGATGAACCGTAGTCGGAATATACTTTTTGTGTCAAATTTTTGTGTTCCCTGCGCTCGCAGGGATGAACCGCCCTCGTGATGCTCAGGACTGGTTAACCGGGAGTGTTCCCTGCGCTCGCAGGGATGAACCGTTTATCCGGTTGCTGAAAGCGGGGATAAAGAAGTGTTCCCTGCGCTCGCAGGGATGAACCGTGCGTTCACGTCCTGAACAGAGCTAAAGAGATGTGTTCCCTGCGCTCGCAGGGATGAACCGGTTAATTCTTTCATTCAGTATGGTTGAGCTTTGTGTTCCCTGCGCTCGCAGGGATGAACCGATGTTTACCCTGGCCAACAATGGCGGACACCTGTGTTCCCTGCGCTCGCAGGGATGAACCGATTGTTAAATATTTTGAAAAGGTGGAAGAGGGGTGTTCCCTGCGCTCGCAGGGATGAACCGTTGTACCGGGTGTTGTTGCCGGCACTGACGCTGTGTTCCCTGCGCTCGCAGGGATGAACCGTGGGGCAGGTATAGCTCAGGTTGATTACGTTCGTGTTCCCTGCGCTCGCAGGGATGAACCGGCTGCACTGGCTGAGTTTGCCTTGGATCTGCAGTGTTCCCTGCGCTCGCAGGGATGAACCGGCGACGTCCTGGAACAAATCGCCTTTAAACAAGTGTTCCCTGCGCTCGCAGGGATGAACCGCTACAGAGGTAGGCAACGATGCTGATAGATGAGTGTTCCCTGCGCTCGCAGGGATGAACCGGGCGACAGTTTAACACGACAGACCAACTACGCGTGTTCCCTGCGCTCGCAGGGATGAACCGCGTTGCCTGATCGGTGAAAAAAGCCTTGTTGTGTGTTCCCTGCGCTCGCAGGGATGAACCGAGCGGGCACCGACAAAGGGTCAGCAAAAGATAGTGTTCCCTGCGCTCGCAGGGATGAACCGCAAGACTGACTACAATCGGCGCTCAACTGGATGTGTTCCCTGCGCTCGCAGGGATGAACCGGCGGAAGGCCGCGAGCGGGTAGCGCGGGCAAAGTGTTCCCTGCGCTCGCACGGATGAACCGTGACTGTTGAACAATTTAACCAGCTTTATGAGGTGTTCCCTGCGCTCGCAGGGATGAACCGTATTATTTTGAGCTTAAACGTGGCTTTACTAAGTGTTCCCTGCGCTCGCAGGGATGAACCGAATTAGAAAAAGCAGAACTTGAGTTTGAGTTAGTGTTCCCTGCGCTCGCAGGGATGAACCGCATCATAAAGCTGTCGTCCCCAATACCACCATGTGTTCCCTGCGCTCGCAGGGATGAACCAGTATCACATGGTGGATATGACAAAATGAGCCTGTGTTCCCTGCGCTCGCAGGGATGAACCGAATCTTTCTTCAGTATTCCAGAGTCGCCTCTTGTGTTCCCTGCGCTCGCAGGGATGAACCGCTCATGCCGTCGTCGCTGATAGAGTAGTGCGCGTGTTCCCTGCGCTCGCAGGGATGAACCGTTCTCAAGATCAAAAGAAAGCTGGATGCGTCGGTGTTCCCTGCGCTCGCAGGGATGAACCGGCTTCTTAATATGAAAACCCGTGTTAAAGCATGTGTTCCCTGCGCTCGCAGGGATGAACCGAGGTTTGCGCGTGATTAGCTGAAAGCCGCATAGTGTTCCCTGCGCTCGCAGGGATGAACCGGTATTCGACAACTTCCAGTTCACCAACGGGGTGTGTTCCCTGCGCTCGCAGGGATGAACCGCTACGTTTCACTTATGGAAGCTGCCGCCTGGCGTGTTCCCTGCGCTCGCAGGGATGAACCGGTAGCTACCAATCTAGATTTAAACCTTCATACGTGTTCCCTGCGCTCGCAGGGATGAACCGCAATAAGGAGTAGACCAACTTCATAGGTTCTTGTGTTCCCTGCGCTCGCAGGGATGAACCGACGGCGAGATGATTGCTGCAGGCACCTCGCCAGTGTTCCCTGCGCTCGCAGGGATGAACCGGAAACTCAGCAATGAATGACATTACACAAATAGTGTTCCCTGCGCTCGCAGGGATGAACCGAAACAGTTAGATGATCAGTCTTATTATCACTCGTGTTCCCTGCGCCCGCAGGGATGAACCGCGCAGGACTGGTTAACCGGGACGTGGGCAAAAGTGTTCCCTGCGCCCGCAGGGATGAACCGGCAATACGGCCATACACCGCATTCATATAACGGTGTTCCCTGCGCCCGCAGGGATGAACCGTAATTTAAGATTTTTTAATTGTCGTATTTGTTGTGTTCCCTGCGCCCGCAGGGATGAACCGACCGGGAGAGGTATTGGCCGAAGAAGGGTACTGTGTTCCCTGCGCCCGCAGGGATGAACCGCATTATCTGTACTGGATAGGGTTCTTTTTCTGGTGTTCCCTGCGCCCGCAGGGATGAACCGATCGGCAGGTTCTAATTGAGAAACACTCCAGTGTGTTCCCTGCGCCCGCAGGGATGAACCGGGTTCAAAACGAGGGCTGCACATGGCTCAGTCGTGTTCCCTGCGCCCGCAGGGATGAACCGCCAGCACATGGATGCAGTTAGCCTGATCAATACGTGTTCCCTGCGCCCGTAGGGATGAACCGCGAACCTTTCAGGCTCCGTACAGTTATTTACAGTGTTCCCTGCGCCCGCAGGGATGAACCGCACTGTCCGAACCTGACGACGCTACCATTTTGGTGTTCCCTGCGCCCGCAGGGATGAACCGCAGGAACTGGAAGAAGTACGCGCTACTCAGTAGTGTTCCCTGCGCCCGCAGGGATGAACCGAACGACAGAGATTGATTTAACAACAATCAGAAGTGTTCCCTGCGCCCGCAGGGATGAACCGAAAACGCACTGAAAGCCGCCCTGACACTGGTTGTGTTCCCTGCGCCCGCAGGGATGAACCGGTCTATGACACTATTAAATCAGGTGGTCACATGTGTTCCCTGCGTCCGCAGGGATGAACCGAATGATTCCAGTTGGTCACCCTTCTGGAAACTGTGTTCCCTGCGCCCGCAGGGATGAACCGAACAACCGGGCGCTGAAGCTGCGCCA
>NZ_JAHHPN010000333.1:0-1379 GCF_024606325.1 Endozoicomonas sp. ONNA1 | reverse complement strand
GGAGGCATTTCAGGTATGACCCCATTTCCCGTAGGAGAATATGGATGAACATGGAGGCTATAGACTCTTGGCTAGACAACTCACCACCCCTCCAGGCGTGAGACTTATGCGTCAGGGTGTTCAGGTTAATTTTAGCTGGATGGGAAAGACTAGGTTCGTCACTGTTCCTGGTCTACCTCAGAACGCTAAGGGATTAAAGCAGGCTGCCGCACTCAGGGAAATAATAAAACGAGAGATTGAGCTTGGAACGTTCAGGTGGTCTAATCATTTCCCAGATCACGATCTGGCAAAAACAGAGCTGCCCCAAGCGACCAATCTGTCGGTTAAAGAACTGCTAGAGAGATGGTTAAAGTCGCAGGAAGGCACGCTTACCCCTAAGTACCATAAAAACTCTAAGTATCGAGTAGAATCCATTCTCATACCTGCCTTTGGACACATCCCCGTATCAGCCCTAAAGCCCGGTCATATCCGCGACTGGGCTAAACCCCTAAATATTGCCAGAAAAACGATAAGCAATTATCTAGCCCCCCTTCGATCTGCGATTAGAGAGGCCATAGATGACACCATACTTGTGGAAAATCCACTTGAAGGCCTTGTATTACCGAAAGAAAAAACCGAAATAACGAAGAGGATCGAATCGAAACGAGAAGAAGTTAATCCATACGCTCAGGACGAGATAGAGAGGCTTCTGGAGTCTTGCTCTCACGAAACTGAGAAGAACCTTTTTCAGTTTGCAGTGTGGTCAGGAATCAGGCCGGGAGAGCTTATAGCACTTGAATGGCAACATGTTGACCTAAAAAAAGGTACGGCTTTTATATGCCAAGCTATTTCAGACAAGACCATGAGCGACATAAAGACAAAAGCAAAAGGCCGAAGGGAAATTATGCTTTTGCCCGGTGCTCTTGAAGCGCTTGCACGGCAGAGAGCTATCAGCCAGATGTCACGACACGGTAGAGTATTTGTAAACAGGCAAAGGGAACCATTTGCCGATTACAATGCTGTCTATTTTTGCTGGTACTACGCTTGCAAGAGAGCGGGAATCATTAACCGTGGACTCGGGCAAACAAGACATACCTTTGCAAGCTGGATGCTGTCCAGTGGTGAAGAGGAAGCATGGGTTTCAAAGATGCTTGGACACACAACAGTCGAAATGGTCAGAAAGCACTATCACAAGTTCATAAAAGACGATTCGACTACAGGCTACACTTTGAAGTCTGACTGGAGTACTGGAGCAGCGGCCAATAGCCTGAAAGGTACAAAAAGGGGGTGAAAACTTGCGCAAAAGTTGCGCGGAAGAATTGCAAAAATGAATATTTCCTTATATATCATATTGTTGGAGTTATTATTATGTTTCACTCCTAATGGTCTTAACCCGTGCA
>NZ_JAHHPN010000332.1:0-3382 GCF_024606325.1 Endozoicomonas sp. ONNA1 | reverse complement strand
ACGAAATTCACCTCCCTGCCAAGTCGCAGGGAGCACTCTTTCGGCTATAGGTAGCTACTGTAGTAGTCACGTTCTGACCAGAGAGTCAGCAGTCAGTTATGAAATGACTCATAAATCGAATCCAAATTCACGCTGTTCAAAAACTCTTCGGCAATGTTTGTCAGCTCATCGGGTTTGAGTATCAAAGCGTTGCTGGCGTTGTGCGCCTGCCGTAAGCAGGCATCCTTGCCAACTTCCTGAAGCCAGCAAGAGTTATCAATTGCAGACATCATGGCGTGCAGCTCTTCTGGTGAGGATGGGTCATGAGCACCATGGCTTATTGAGTCCCAAGCCCCCACGACGGCGATACTGGCATCGGCCCAACAATATGATAAGCAGCCGCCTTTTGAATGTGTCACACCATACAGGTAGTGACTGAAGGCCTGTTGAATCGCTAGCTTGTATTTCTTTGTTAAATTATTCGCAAGTTTTTTCTCCTCACGCTGCACCCGGAGGGACTCCAGATCGCTCTTGATATCAAGCCGTTTTTTCTCATATTCTTGTTCTTTAGCTTGATATTGATCATAAAGAAGTGTTGATTGATTGTCGTCAGTTTCACCAGGTCTCATTAAACGCAAGTCGTCGAGTTCGCGTTTGAGTTTATTCAATGCTTTCAAAACATTGCGTAATTCTTTATTCATTTCCTCATATTTATTGACCTTTTCCAATATAAGCTTCAAATCCGGGTTGTTCTCAGCTTGACGTTGGAGCAGGGCTGCGACTTTTTCATTAAGCGCTGTTCTTCGCCAGAAAGGTTGTCCCGTGATAATCACCGGACGCTGGTTCGGCCTGCCCGAGTTTAACTGCACAAACGCGGGATCATGGGCCAGCATGCGTTCTATATCCGGAATGCCCTCAGGTTCGTCCGTCCAGACGGTCTGTAAAGATACATTTAGAATCTGACTTTCAAGGGAATGGGAAACCCCGTCGTGGCAATGAGTCATGAAGAAGGCATTATCTTCTTCCTTTTGGAAGTTTTTATAAGCCGACCGCCATGCCTGGCTATTTTTTTCTCTGGACAACAGATTCTTATACCAGCTTTTCAGGCAATGGGCGGCTTGAGCCTTCAGTTCATCGATATCTTCCAGACCCACTAATAGCGCATGATGTGCGGCCTTCAGCATTTTGTCCTCATAAGTCGTCGGTGGATTCAGCCAACCCGATTTCAGGGCTTCACGGGCAAGCTGCATAACCGAAGGTCTGGTTAAGTCACTGAATTTCAGTATATCTACCATTGAACTCAACCAGTGCTGAGGGTTTGCGCCGGCCTGTACAATCATTTTTGAATAGAGTGACTTGAGTGGTTCAATGACCTGATCTTCATTATCGTTGGACAATATTTCTCTTATTGCTTCCTGCATCGGTCTATAGGTATAGGTACGCTGAACTTCGCGAATCTCATCACAGATCAGTTCCTCCTCATTAGTGCCCAATTTATCGTTGAACAATTTTTCTCTCATTGCTTCCGGCATCGCTTCATAGGAATAGATAAGCTCATCTTCGCAAATCACATCACAGACCAGACTCTTCTCCTCAGGGCCCAATACTTTCGTGTCCAGCGACTCTAATAGCGAGACGCCCATAGAAAAACTGGCCAGGTTTTTTTCCTTCCAAAGGCTCTGTACTATTTCGGAAATATTTAGATGGGTTGGCAGCAATGCACTGTCTGTCTCAATGGCTTTGTTCAGCTCATCAAGATTCATGCCATGGGCTTTAGCCAGAATTTTCCGTTGTTCTGAATCAGCCCCTTTCAGGAGATCCCTGACTTTCTTCGGCACAATGTCAGAACCACTGACCCGCCTGATGGGCTGGAATTCAGGTTTGATGCCTGTTGACTCTACTGGCGCCCCACCCAAATGCATTGACTTCCAGGTTAGGCCTCCATCCAGAGAATACTCTGCAAAGGTGTGGACACCGTTACCAATTTGCCTGCATGGAATCTCAAAATAACGACAAAAAGCAACAAAAACAGGCACACGGTGACGACAGCTACCTTGCTGCTGTGTTACGAGGAAACGAAAGAAATTTTCTTTGGCTTCTGGTTCAGCTTCACCGGAAAACGCCATGCAATAGTCCGCGATCGCCTCAATGCGTTGCGTCGCGTTTTGAGCGTTTTTTATCGCCCGCAACCCCTCCTGTGCCTTGATTGGTTGTTCGCCAATGGCCGTAAGCACTTCTTCCAGCACTGTTTTCATACCTTCGGAGCAGTGGGCGTCAAAACGTGTTGATGGTTCTGGTTTGGCTCCTTTAGCGGGAGCGGGTGTTTTTTTGCCCGGTTTTCTGTGTTCCACGACATAAGTAAGTTGTTCAATATAGAGAGGTTTGATCTCATGAAAACACAGTGTGTGAAGTCCGCTATATCGGTCCCTGACCAGGGTAAATGGCAAATCGGGTTTTATACGCAGACCCACGATATAGTCGTCGGGCGTCAGGCTGGGCAATGAATATCGACCATTGAACGATGTATCGTTAAGGGTTCCCAGCGTTTGATTTTCGGTTAATGTCACTTCCTGGTTCTCACCTGGTAACAGGGCAGGTATGAGGACTTCGACTCCCTGCATGTGTCGATCATTAATATCGATCTGTTTGACCTCGCCCTCTGCAGTAACATGAACATCACGTACCCGCTTCCGATATATCCCGGAAGAATGGTTCTGCATATCAAAAATTTTATAATCGTAAACTTTCGACTTGCCATGAGCCTCATAGTCCGTCATTTGGTCCAGTGCTGGAGCCTGTATCCCGCAGGCCTCCGGAATGTATTTTTCAGGAGCTTTAACATCGGCAGCAGTCAACGCTTTGTCAGTATGTTGTGGCACGTATTGTTCGTGAGCTTTAGTATCGGCAGCAGTCAACGCTTTGTCAGTAGGTTGTGGCACGTATTGTTCGTGAGCTTTAGCATCGACAACAGTCAACGGTTCAGGAGCGTTATCACTGCCAACAGCTGACGCTTCGTTAACAAAATCGTCAACCAGATGGTTCAGCAGATCACTCATCTGATGCCAAAGCTCAGGACTCCATTGAACGCCATGAGAGTTCCATGCACTTATCCGCCGATCAGCCTCCTGAAGATAAGGCTGGTTAGCTGACATTTTCAGTGTTTGTTTCTGTTCTTCCGTCAGGGGAAATATCCGATTAACGTCCACGCCCGTCTGGCCAAACTCATGATCAAACCAACGGTGCTGGCAGTGTTGGTAGAGTGTCTGGGTGAGAATATCGTCCGACTCATCAGGCTTCTGGGGAAGACCGGTTGCCTGCCATCTGGCCTGAGCTACCATCCTGATGATTTCCGTTCTGGCTTCTTCTTTACTCAGACGAGTCTTAATACGAATTTCATGGTGTT
>NZ_JAHHPN010000331.1:0-10222 GCF_024606325.1 Endozoicomonas sp. ONNA1 | reverse complement strand
CATCGCCGCAGGGTCGTTGATTGCTCCTGCATAAACGACACTTCCACCATCCCTGAGGGCGTGCTCGGAAGTCAAACGAAAAATGCCTGAGCGGGCAATACCGATTGTAGAGACACTTATTTACTCAGACAGTCTTTCTTTCTTTTGTATCTTGTGGGCTTCATCTGGAAGGCCAAGCTGCCAGTAGCTACTGATGTAGCGCGAAGAGCGGGGGGCCAGAGATTCTTCATTCACCCAGTTTCTGATCTCCAGCACAGCGTTCAGCTCACTGGCAGCCCATAAATAGGGATCTCCGGGGAAATGAGGCAGGTTAGCCAGAGTTTCTTTTAAAAGCTCCTTCTGTTGGCCTGGGTGTGGATTTATAACCCAGATCAATTCCATGCCCTTGGGGATCAGCGATGCTTCCAGAAGCAGAGATTGCTGGTCGTCCTGATGGGGAATTTCCAGAATTACATAACCCTCTGCATGGGCGGGTAAAATCTCTATGTTTGCACGAATAGCTGGTAGTGCGGTCAGGTCTCCGACCAGAACAAACCAGTCTGCATCCAGATCGACCAGTTTAGTAGGACCGGGTCCAGAGACTGAAATCGGATCGCCAATCCTGGCATCCTCAAGCCATCGCGCAGCAGGCCCCTGGTCACAGGCATCGGGATGCACTGCGAAATCAATCGTTAAATGCCGTGCACGCTGATCACTGGAAACAACAGTATAACTTCTTCGTAGTGGTTTTCCGGGCATTGCAGGATTATCGAAAATTAATTTGATGTAGGCACTGGCTTGATCGGGTGGAAAATCAGAGAGCGATTCTCCGGTCAGGACGACCCGCTTCATATGAGGGCTCAGGGACTCAATGCTCTTAACAAATAGCTCTCTTGCAGGAGGTCTTGCCATATAAGTGCTCAAAGGATCTTAGGATATAATTGAGAATCATTATCATATCTGTATGGGACAATTTCAAGTAATACTCAGAGACTACCTGCATTGCTTGCCTTATGTTTTAAAATGAGTCGGCATGGAGTGAAACCTGTGCCTAGCTTCTGCGCTCAGGAGAAGAAGCATAAAGATCCGCAAATATAAGGATTGATAATTTATCGTTTCCTGAAAAAATGGTTGGTTTTTTTCTAGAGGTTAAGCCATTGATCACCCAAGATTCGTTCCAGAAGGCCCTTAACAATAATAAAGCTGTTCGTCCTCAAGACATTGAACTGCTGACAGCATGGTTTTCTCTGCCCGGACGTGCCGCTAGTGCTGAGCATGTGATTGCTCTGACGGGGGCTAAACGTGCATCCCTGATCATTAACAATCTGGGCAAGCGTATTGCCGGGTTCCTGGAAATAGATGCTGGCACTGGTGCTTCTGTTGTTGCCCTTGATGAGAAAAACGAAGCAGGTGAAGCCGTATGGGTTATGTGTGAAGAGCTGTCCCGGGCTCTTACGGCTAATGGTCTTATCGCTTCTGAAGACGCCCGGTTAGAAGCTGGCGACGCTGAGCCTGTAATAGCTGAAGCCAAGGTAGCAAACGTGGTAGCTGAGCCAGAAGTAGTTATTGAAGTGGTGAGTAGCCCGTTGGCTGAAGCTCTGATTGAATTCGATGTTCAATCTATTCGTAAAACTTACCCGAGCACTCCTGCTGGGCAGCGTTTGCTCAAGCCCGCTATGGTAAATGCTCTGGTAGCTAGTCGTCCAGCCAATGCCCGTGCATACCAGCGTATGATCCCTGCTGAGCTGCGTAAGAGCGTCAGCCCTCAGGAAGCCAAAATGTTCCTGAACAAAGTGCTGGGTATTCTGAAAACCCCCTGACAGGCAATATCGGTCTGAAGTCCGGGCCGAAAGAAACAGAAGAAGGGGCAAACCATTATTGGTAGTCGGTATATGCTCCTTGGTTTGTTTACAGCGCTTGTTTACCCTATCACAGTAACAATGCTAATGGCTTCATCGACTCTTACCTGTCTATTTGAGATCTACTGAATATGCCCCTGACCAGAGCCCTACAGTCTAAGTACGATGCCATTATTATCGGAGCCGGTGCATCGGGTCTTATGTGTGCGCTCACAGCTGGGTACCGGGGTCGCAACGTTCTTGTTCTGGATCACGCCAACAAGATCGGCAAAAAAATTATTATTTCAGGGGGAGGACGTTGTAACTTCACCAACCTTTATACAGAACCTGCCCATTATCTTTCGAATAACACTCATTTTTGCAAGTCAGCCCTGGCACGTTTCACCCAGTGGGATTTTCAGGCGCTTGTGGATAAGTATCAGGTAGCCTGGCATGAAAAAACGCTGGGGCAGCTCTTCTGTGACAATCGTTCGCAGGACATTGTCGATCTGCTGGTCAGTGAGTGCCGGGATGCCGGCGTCACCATTCGAGCCAGAGCCTGTGTTGAATCAATCAAGCTCAATGACTCTTCGGATTACGCTCTGGTAACCAATATCGGTGAGTTCTCCTGTCAGTCACTGGTGGTGGCAACCGGTGGTTTATCATTTCCGACAATGGGAGCCTCAGGGTTTGGCTATCAGATAGCGGAACAGTTTGGTCATGAACTGATTGAGCAAAAACCTGCACTGGTGCCTTTCATCATGGATCAAGCCTGGCTGAAGCACTTTATAGAACTTTCCGGCGTCAGCTCAGAAGTGGTGGCCAGCTGCAATGGACAGTCTTTCCGGGAAAATATTCTGTTTACTCATCGTGGTGTCAGCGGGCCGGTCATTTTACAGATTTCATCCTACTGGAAGCCGGGAGATACGGTCTCCATCAACTGGATTCCCGGCACAGATATTCATGACTGGCTTAAGTCCTGTGTCAAACAGAGACCCAAGGCTCAGACTGCAACTATCTTGTCTGAACATATGACCAAAAGGTTGTCTCAAGCACTGTGTGTGCAGGGTCAACTGAGATTATTAACTGACAATGGTCAAAAGCTGGTGGCACTATATACTCCGACTGAGCTTGAAGACTTGGCTATTGCACTGGAAAACTGGCCATTGAAACCCTCTGGTACAGAAGGCTATAAAAAAGCAGAGGTCACGCTGGGCGGTGTAGACACTGCGAAAGTTTCATCGAAAACTTTTGAGAGCCGCATTCAGCCGGGGCTTTTCTTTATTGGCGAAGTTCTCGATGTTACCGGCCAGCTGGGCGGCTTTAACTTCCAGTGGGCCTGGGCTTCAGGCCACTGTGCCGGACAATATATTTGATTTTGTGCAGAGACAACAGAAACTGCACATTTGCTTTTAAAAAAATTGCCAAATCGATTTCCAGTGGATTGATTCGTTTTGAAGAAGCAAAAAGATTAAAAATGGTGGCATAAAGGCAAGTGGATGGGCAGAAAACGTAAAATCTGATCAAAAAACGCCTAATACCCGATTATTTTTTGATCATGTCGAAAAAAGGGCGGATGAGCCTGCGCTAAAATTCTTATTCTCGGTCAGGCTCCCGCGAGGCTGGGCAAGATCAGTAGTGCTTTTGCTTTGCAATACCTACAGAACCGGGACATTTAGCAAATAAAACACAGGCACGACAATAGACATTACCATGTAATATACGGGATCAAAACCCTCCACAACATCTGGAACAGGTGTTGTTAAAGAGTAGGCATAGCGTAAGGCAATCACAGACTGTTGAGTCAATTGAGGGATAACATTGTACATTCCTGCCGATTCAATCATGGAATTTATAATCATACCGCCATATACAAGCAGCAAATGCCAGTGTTCCATCTGCATATTTTGAGCACCGTATAGGGCTGCAAATGCCGTCACCAGATAAGCTGAAGTCGAGACTCCCACCGTCACCAGCATTGCCTCAGGAATACGAATATTTCTGATGTAAGCCAAAACTGAGGTCACAGCCAATGTGGTACAGAAATAATATGCAGGCCAATTAGCTTTCCTGAAAGCAGACCAGTAGCCAATATTGCGTAGATTATCTATCGAACTCAAAACCGAACTTACATAATAAGACGCCACTAAAATTCTGACCAGTTTATTAGAGCTGAACAATTCACGATGATGACCGCTTACCAGGAAATAGCCCCGAAGTGCCTGAACAGCCAAAATAGCGTAGATCGAATTACTTTCCCCCCACCAGGCTGAAGTCAGAGTACCCAGTGCCAGAGTAACTGCGACAAAAGCAGCGGATGGTACATTGAGATCTCTGTAGACATAAAGAAGTCGATAACTTGTATATAATAGCCAGGCCACGCTGATACCTGAAATGGCATAGCTAAGCATTTCAGGTTTATAGCACTGGGACTTACTTCCAGAAAAAAAACAATTCAGGAAACTTGATTGATCAGACTTTTTTCCAACGGTTTGCACTGGCTGCTCCTGCATAGCCGCCAGTCTGTCTTTTAGAACCTGATAGAAATCCCCGACGCTATTATATAAGTGCCACCATGTACTGTATTGAGAGTAAACCAGGGGCAAAAACGAGAACCCTTGTTTCAAGGCCTCATTAACAGTCTGCAACAACTCAGGATCATCATAAAGTGCTTCATCGATCAAATGGTCTGCTGCATGCAGCCCTCCTTCATCATAAAAGACATCATCAAGTCGACTCGAATCTCTAAAATCCTGAAGAGCAAGCCCGTATCGATCATTATCTTTGACTGCATTACTGAAAATACTATTGATTCTTTCCAGATCTTTTCTGCCCTCTCCATTAAAAGTTAAATTATCCAAACCCTGCTCTTTTAATGCACTTTCGATTTCAGAGGGGTGCCCTTGAACGCCCTCAAACACAGCCATAGCAGTACTATTGTCTGGATAAAAACCGACCTCTTCATTGGCCAGAGAAAAGCAGGAAGCCAACATAAAAAACAACACCAGTATTTTTTCCATGGCAAAATAAAACAATGCATCAGCCCTATAAGAAATCAAACTCGCTACCCCCGACTCTTTACACCACCCCAAGAAAGCAGACACTTTTCAGGTAGGCGCTGTTCGTTCGAAAGTGAAAAAGCAGCAACCCCCTTGGGGAGAAAGGACAAAATTTTTTTTGCTCCTTCTGAACCCCTTGATGGGAGGGCTTCCACTTTTGAATTGAACAGCACCTTTCAGATACATGAACTTAAGGTAGCAGAGTGAAAGAGGATTTTTGGTTGCAGGTTGGACACTTAACACCAAAGCGCTGTAACTTCCAGGCAGAGAGTAGGTTGTCATCCAGTTGATTCTGGATCAACTGGTTCTGACAATCTGCACAGATAGGGTGCTTGCATGCCAGGTTCAGTAACGCGACAGGCTCATCCTCATTGAGTCCATCAAAGGTACCCTCTTCATTGCTTATTGATGGACGCATACAGACTGGACAACGGTCTTCATCACCGTTGTAATCCGTAGCTTCAAAATTTGGTAATACATGCTTGCCTGAACGGACAGCATTAACAGCGCTTTGGGCCCAGTTGAAACCGACAAAATATCCCAGGTAAGCCAACTGAATACTTAACACTTTATTGACCCATGCAGGCACTTTATACTGAGAAAATACACAGCTGTTATCCTCATTGCAGCCACTATCCAGAGCCAATGTTTGCTGTCCATCAATCTGGCTGCTCCAGGTGATAGTAGCCTCAGAGAATCCATCTGAACCGGGAAAAGTGAAATACGAAGTATCTTTAGTGTGTTGTATGTCAGCAACCTCCCCCCGGCTTTCCCTGTTATAAAAGTAATAATGCAGGACATTTCCTGCTATATCCTTAGTCTGGACAGTTTTATTGTTGCCATACTCATTGAGAAACTGAGCGACTTCTTCAAGAAACACTGGGGCAAGAAGCGTTCGAGCCTTGACGATAGCCGAGCGATTATAAGAATTAGAAAAAGCAGACAACAGATAAGGTGGAAAAACTTCCGATTTTTTCAAATCAGAAGCCCTCTGGACCAGCATACCGTATACCAGTTCATCACCATCGTGCACATGAAAACAGATGAAGGCCAGTGCAACAAGATACTCTGGCACTTGATTGCCGTCCGGCTTAGACGAAGGCATTGGAAAGAACTTAAAAAATGATGGAGCTATATAGACAGCGCTGAGGCCATTCTCATCCATAGCTTTTGCCAGAGCGCTGTAACCATCATGGTCTGCACTGAGTTCGCTAACCCCTGCTCTTTCCAGCTTGTAAGAAATCCTCTTCATAGGAGATGGTCCGGTATAGATAATGAACAAACCGGCTGCGCGTCCTGCCATGGTCAAATCCATATGGGTTTTGGTATTACCCTTATCTTCAAAGAACAACAAGCTTAGAATTTTTACCAGCGGTAACAGCAATAAAAGCTTTGGACTAACGTATGTTCGCAGGGGATTATTCTGGTTGTGCTCTTCTCTTGTCAGCACTAAGCAGGCAACGGCGGCATAAGGCATAGGATAATCAAGAGAAAAAACATTCCGAACTAAAGCATATCCAAACCTGAATCGGGTTAGAATCGCATCCGTATAAAGAAGGGCTGACGTTGCCGTACCTAATATCGCAATGGAACAGGAATTGAGCCAGTGATGGTGAAAATAAAACCCATAACTCAAAGCCATGGTAGAAAATATGGCCGACATGACACCTCCATACAAGAACGACTGCCATATCCAGTTCACGTCATCCCGGGTTAAGTCATCCAGATAAATGACTCTGTTACCGAGTTGAATGGTTGTACCTTCATCAGATACCGCAACTCCGCTTTTTGCCAGAACAGGCTCAACCATAGATAGAGATAAAGTCACTCCTTGAAGACCCACTGAAACCTTAACAGAAAGGCATAACAGCACAATGGCGCAAGGAAGCAAAAAGCCTTTCGCGCTGAACAAAAGATTCATGAACAACTTCTCCACTGTTTCGAATTGGGCTTACTGCAATTTCATGGACAATCGCGAATCTGTTCTCACTTGATTCTGCGGTTTTTCGTGCTTGATAATCAGATCGCATCCAGCCCTTGGTAGAATTAGGTTAGAAGCAATAAGACTCCGGAAACTGGAGTCTGGAACTGCCATCGCACAATTTAGACAAGAATTGCCGGGTTTTCATTCCGTGTACAGCAAAACCGACTGTGCTGATTTTTTTGGTGGCGCACCACCGTCTGACTTTGGTGCCATACCTTCCAGTGGGTCTTGGCTTCAGGCCATTGTGCTGACAGTATGTTTGATTCCCACTGTTTGATTTTCTGTATCTACCAGGAGCATAATGCTGCGTTTGTGAAGCACTGATGGTATTAAAGCCTCATAAATCATTCTCCTTGAGCGGAAATGGCAGCTCATCAGGCAATACGAAGCGGTCACAGAGTCCGATAGAGCTGCACTTTTAGGGTAGAAGTCATGAAGTTTATTAATCGCTGTGTTGTAACCCTGAAGCCCAGACAGCCTTTTATTGACTGGGCAAAAGGACTGGGGACAGAATTGCCGCAAGACTGGAGTCTGGAAGGTGGCTCCTACCTGCTGGATGAGCAGGAAACGGAGGAAGGTCTGGAAGCATCACTAGCCAACCATGCCCGGGACATGATGGAAAACGAACTGTCTGCCTGGGAAGAAGATCGGGGTCGCTGGCCCGAGCTGAGAGATCTCAGAGCCCTGAAAAGCTTGTTTGATGTTCATGTTTCAGTGGCGGGCTTCGATCTGGGTACCGATAGTCTTATGAGAGCTGACTTGTCTGATCTCGAGGTGATCTAACAGCTTTTTGCCCATCATCAGGCTCCTTGAAACTGGCGTATTCCCTCGTTATGAAGCACTCCAAAAAACTTTCCCTCGGGATCATTATCATTCTGACTCTGGCCGTGATCGCTATCAACTATTTCGATATCGATAACAAACTCTACAATGAATACCTGTCTCATACGATTACCCGTGAACAGCGGGAGGATGCCATCGGGCTGAATGAATATGAGTTAGCGGCAGGACCTCTGAAACTTGCCGATGCAGGAGACCAGGTCTCCGGAGTGACGTGGTGTCCTGTCACCGATTCCCTTTATGTTGTATCCGGAGGAGGTTCTGCAATTAATGTGCTTGAGTACGACCGGAATGGAAACCTTAAGAGAAAGCTGACATCCAATCTTAATGCTGACGTAGAAGGCATTGCCTGGGCTGATGGAGATCGTTTTATCATTGTGAACGAACGTCAGCAGGAATTGTTGATGGTGGACATTAAAACGAGCTCGAATGAGATAGACTTCTCCAATGCCCCCAGTTTTACCTTTGGCATAGGAGAAGGGGGCAACAAAGGTTTTGAAGGGATTGCCTGGGATCCAGAGACAAAATCGATCTATGTCCTCAAGGAGAGAGATCCCATCCGGATTTTTCGTATCGATGGTTTCACCGAGCAGGGGAAGGATAGAAAGCTGGTGATTACAGAGCAAAAGGAAATGGAAAAAAGCCTGAGGTTTTTCAATCGGGATCTGTCAGGTATGCACTACGATACGGTTTCAAGGCATTTTGTTGTGCTCAGTGATCAGTCCGATTCTCTGACAGAGCTGGATGAGAATGGAGATACCGTCAGTGTTATGGAATTGGAGAAGGGTTGGCACGGACTGAAGAATACGATTAAACAGCCAGAGGGGGTTACCATGGACAGGCAGGGAACTGTGTTTATTGTCGGGGAGCCTGACTACCTCTTCGTATTCAAGAAGCACATCGTGTCCGAATAAAAATAGCCTCCTTTGATATTGAGAAGTTGTGCATGTCGGAAGAGACTTCAGAAACACTGGAAATCATTTATCAGGATCAATGGCTGATAGCGGTGAACAAACCATCGGGCCTACTGGTGCATCGATCTATGATTGACCGGAATGAAACCCGGTTTGCTTTGCAGATCGTCAGAAATCAGGTAGGCCAGCATGTTTATCCACTGCACCGTCTGGATAAGCCCACTTCGGGTGTTTTGCTGTTTGCCCTGTCATCGGAGGTTGCCCGACTGGCTGGAAAACAATTTGAGGAGGGGTTGGTAAAGAAAACCTATTTAGCAGTCGCAAGGGGGTATGTGCCAGAGTCTGGTGTGATTGATTATCCTCTGAAAGAAGAGCTGGATAAAATGACAGACCGCAAGGCTCGTCAGGACAAACCAGCCCAGAAGGCAGTTACCGCTTATGAAAGACTAGCGACTGTTGAGCTGCCTTTTGCCATCGAAAGATACCCAACCAGCCGTTACTCGTTGGTGAGGGTCTGGCCCCAAACGGGCAGGAAGCATCAGATTCGTCGACATATGAAGCACATAGCCCACCCGATTATTGGCGATGCCAAGCATGGGAAGGGGGTTCATAATCGATATTTTGCCCAATACTTTTCAGCAGGAAGATTACTACTGTCCTGTACCGACATGGAGTTAAGTCATCCCGTTACTCATCGACCGCTCCTTTTGTCTGCTTCGCTGGATGATGTTTTTTCTGATCTGATGACTCGCTTTGGATGGAATAAATCATTTTATCGAAAAGATGAGTAATTTTTCCGATTCCCCATGACTAATCTCAATTAAGTATCTAGTCTGCCTGAACGGTTTGTTTTAGGAGGCTTTATGCTCAGAGCAGGTTTGAGTGTACTGTCGTTTGTATTTCTATTGCTTGGAGCATTTTACAGTCAAGGATATGACGAAACTAATAAAGCTAAAATAGTCGTAGATAAATCAGGTCATCAAAAGTGTAAGCAGTGTGGCCTTAGTCTTGATGTCTGTAATTGTCGATGTGATCAATGTGGCAAGCGGTATAGAGAAAAAAGGGTGATTGCCCGGGTAAGAATAAAAAAAAATGGGCAGTGTGGCATCTCGAGAAGAAATGGCAAAGAGCCCATGCCCGGCATAGTTTATTTATCCACAGAAAAAACTTGCCAGTGTGAAGAAAAACCTTTGATTATTAAGCTAAGATGGGATCCTCGAACGGAGCCCGGTTGCAGTAAATGGAATGTTGCTTTTGATGGAGCTTCAACCAGTCAAATGACTTTATTAGAATCATCCGGTAGTGGTTTTTCAAACGAAGCGCTTCCTGTTTCTGTTCCAGACGCAGAGCCAGATTCAGACTCAGATCAAGATAAAGATTCAGATCTAGATCCAGATCTGGATCAAGATCAAGATCAAGATTCAGATCAAGATTCAGAACAAGATTCAGAACAAGATTCAGAACAAGATTCAGATCAAGATTCAGATCAAGATTCAGATCAAGATTCAGATCAAGATTCAGAACAAGATTCAGATCAAGATTCAGATTCAGACCCAGATCCAGATCCAGATCCAGATCCAGATCCAGATCCAGATCCAGATCCAGATC
>NZ_JAHHPN010000330.1:0-1910 GCF_024606325.1 Endozoicomonas sp. ONNA1 | reverse complement strand
CACCCCGCTGTTCATCGCTGCCCAGAATGGCCATACCGACATCGTGAAACTCCTGGTCGAGGCCAAAGCAGATCTCAACACCCAGACTAACAGAGGTGCCACCCCGCTGTTCATCGCTGCCCAAGAAAATAACACCGACTGCGTGAAAGTTCTGCTCGAAGCTAAGGCTAATCTCAACGCCGCCTTGTCTAATGGCACAACCCCTCTGCTAATCGCTGCCCAGAAGGGCAATACCGACATCGTGAAACTCCTGATCGAAGCCAAAGCGAATCTCAACGCCCGGACCAAGAATGGCACCACCCCGCTGTCCATCGTTGCCCAGAATGGCCATACTGACATCGTGAAACTCCTGATCGAAGCCAAGGCCGATCTCAACGCCGCCCGGTCGGATGGTGCCACCCCACTGTTCATTGCAGCCCGGGATGGCAATACCGACTGCGTGAAAGCCCTGATCGAAGCCGGGGCAGACCTTAACGCCGCCTTGCCGGATGGCTCCACCCCACTGTTCATCGCAGCCGAGCTGGGCAATACCGACTGCGTGAAAATCCTGATCAACGCCGGGGCAAACCTCAACGCCGCCTTGCCGGATGGCTCCACCCCACTGTCCATAGCGACCGAGGTAGGCAATACCGACTGCGTGAAAGCCCTGACCGAGGTCGGGGCAAGGTAGCAAGGAAGGAAACAAAAGAGAGGCGTTATCTTATCCGGAAAAAACGGCTTCCAGGTGTTAAGGCGATCTTCAGGAAACGCTGAAAAGTCGAGGCCCTGGCAGGGCTGAAAGCTTCTCTGGAGCAGTTGAAAACTGTTAACTGCGTAACTTGCGTTATTTTCTTGATCTATCCTTCCTCTCTGTTCACCAGAATGCAAGGATAGAATGATTAAACACTTACTCTTTGCAACACCGTTGTTACTGATGACATTGTCCGTCGTCTGTCAGGCTCAAACGTTGACAAGACGTTTTGTTGTCGAGCTTGAACAGAAAACAGGTTCTCCCAACCAGAACGTTTCTATAACACCTGAACAGCACACATTGTCGGGTACTTTCTCAGACATTTCCCACACAAACGGTGATGCAAGATCAGATTTACCGTCTAATGAGAAACAAGACAGACTAAACGGTTGCAAGCTAAAAACGACCACCATTGAATCAATTTCGTGGCAATGGCTCTGCGCCACTTGTCTGCTGGTAGGTTACGAACTGATCCTGACCACCAAAAATACCCCAATGAGCTCCGCCTCTTATTCATGGTTGCCTGTAGAATTCGTTGTCACTGCTGGTTGGCTTTTAAAAAATTATTGGAATACCTACTCATCGTCGTTTAATGCGATAAAACAAAAAGAGCTGTGTCAAGTTCACCCATTGGCGGCCATCATTACGATGCCTGGCTCCGGAAATGCCCGGCAACAACACTCGCCGCCAGAGTCATCGGGACAGCGAGCTCAGGAAGTCACGGCCCGCCCTGCAGGCTCTTTCAACAGCTTCCTTTATTCTGACTCTGCCGATGGCAACGGAGACTCACAGCAACATCTGCATACTTTGGGCTTAGATTGTTTCGTCTTTCCCTGTCATGGCCTTTGTCAATTCCGGCCGTCATCCGAGAGCAGTGGGCCCACTGAGTGGTCGATAAATTCAGCAGAACATTCGACAGGCCACACAAGAACAGCGCCAGAACAAAGCTCATGCCCGCATTTAGACAATGAACATTGCCCAGGGTGCGCAAGTCATGTGACTGATACGGGTGTACTACTCATGGATGACATTGCTTGCCTCGCTAACCCCATGGATACTGACGTACCATTGGAGTCCGATCCCTGTCCTATTTGCCTGCTTCACTTCCATGGTCGTGATGCAATACCTGTGGTCCTCAAAACCCAATGTTGTGGCCACCGCTTCGATCTGGACTGTATTT
>NZ_JAHHPN010000329.1:0-1474 GCF_024606325.1 Endozoicomonas sp. ONNA1 | reverse complement strand
GGAAGAAGGGCTCATGTATTGGCAGTTGCTCCAGTAGATTGATATTTCTCAGGACTTACCTACTAATTACTCTTCATAGCCGAGTTTAGCGTTTAACTCGTACAAACCTGAGTCAAAAAAATATTTATCCATATCAATACTCCAAAAGTCAGAAAAATTAGACCTCTGTCCTGAGTAAGTTGAAGTAGAAACATTCAGGTTTCTCTTGAGGTGTTCCTCAATTTCGCTTAACTGTGAATAATTGTTCACAACAGATAAGGGGAAATGTCCGTTGACGAGTTCCTCATACTTAACAACATCAGTTTCAGATTCAATGATCGCTGCGGTTACGCTTTTAATGTGCTGAATATCTAGACTGTGGTAATAACATAGAAATGCTTCTAGTTTGCTTGGGCCAACCTGTTTTTTCCATAGGCTTTCTGCACAACTACTTTCTTTTACTTTTTGCTCCTTAAACTTCATCAAACTTACGAGTACATCTCTTAAATTTCTCACTACAGATATAACCTTTATTCCTGAGTCAGAAAATTTATTTACAACGTCAACATATTCTATATGGCCCACCGTAATAGTATTTGTATCAGCAAGTAAACTAGCCAACAGACTCAAGTCGCACCTTATATATTGATTAGACGGCTGAAAGTGTATGTTATCAATACCGCGGTTATCGTGAATGGTGGTTCGCCCTGAAAGGTGGAGTCCTGATGACTTCATACCTAAACTAGTGAATACTTTCTCCAGAAAATAGGTGCCTGATTTTGGTATGCTATTAATAAAAATTGATAGTCCGGAGTTAACCGGGCTGTCGATTTCAATAACCGGTACTAAGAATAAAGGCCACTTTTGACCTTTTGAAATCCCTATCCAGGTGTTTAGTCTTTCTGAGAAGTCAAAGCTAGCAGATATAACTCTATTAACATCATAAAAAATTAATACTCCATTTTCTAAACCCCAATAGCATTCATTTGGATGAGCATAGCCATGGATAATGCCATTAGGAAAAAATACCATCTGCCCATATATACCATCACACGAAGACCCAAATGAGTATATTGTAGAGGTTAGCGTGTTTTTAATAGAATCGTCATCGGACGAAATAAACATAGCGAATGCCTTATAGTGTCTGTTATGAACAAGTTTTCATGACCCTTCAGGGATATCTGTGGGTAAAAATGAGTCAATTTGAGAGGGAGAAGCGCCAGCGGCTGATTTTTGGTAGGTTTTTTGTTTGCAGGCAAAATAACCATAAAAACACCGATGATGCCAATAAAAACTACCCTCAATAAAGTTCATAAAATCAAGTCATTTGTTTACCAAGATGCGAAACTTGGCTTCTACCAAGGCTCTGAAGTATTTCAGTGTAGCCATCGTTCCACGAAAGGACAGTCACGCCATCTATAAGGTAGTTTATCTATGCCGCGATCGTTTATCTGGTCGATAGCCGAGCTTTTCGAGAAATGAGCCCGGTATGGCC
>NZ_JAHHPN010000328.1:0-1904 GCF_024606325.1 Endozoicomonas sp. ONNA1 | reverse complement strand
CTGGCCGATGATCTGAAAATAGAATTTGAAAAAGATGCCAGCCTGAATGAACAGAGGGTTGTTCTAAGAGCCGGATTTCGGACATTAAATTCCGAACTGAGCAAACCCTATGATGATGAAGGCATCATAAGAGAAAGAAATAATGAAATGGCATTGCGCCTTGTCATTCTGGACTATAAAGAGGATGCCCCTGCAGATGATCAGATCAATCTCATTAAAGAAACACTCGAACAGCGGTATATAGCCGTTTTTAAAGCGTGTCAGCCTATGGTTGAAGAGCGTATTGCAGCCATTGAGAATGAGCTTGACAGGCAAATGGCTCGCCTGGGACCTAAACCCCGATACGTTCTTGATCGTGAGCTAGCCAGAGCCAGAGAAGACACAGAAGAAGCTGAAAAGGAACTGGAGGAACTTCATCGCAAACTGGATGCTATTCATCTTAAACAAGTGGTATTAGCAGAGTCTGCTGACGTCCCCCCCGACAGGGATAAAATCATTAAGGCTCTCAATGGGGCAATCAAACACATTCATGCCAGGTTGGGCCTGAGTCAGGCTGATAATCAAATCCTTGAAGACTTATTAAACGACATCGAACGTTATTTTCAGAAAAGCAAATACTATTCACAAAGCGAAGTTGGCGTCATTCAACAGCTGTGGACTACCGTTAGTGTTACGAAAATCCCTTTTGAGTTTGACCGTGATAACCATTTAAATGTAGGCAATTACATTAATGCCATCAGAGAATATGCAGCCTCCCATGATCGAAATGAAGGCGATGAAGCATTGGGTGAACTGCCCGAAACCAGGAAAAAGTACACTCAGATCACGAAATTCCTGCATGAGCACGAGGCGAGAGAAATGGCATTGGCCTATGCACAAGATGAACAAAAGCAAACACAACTGGAGCTGAACAGTAAAAATCAGGCGATAGAGCACTCCAAAGGCATCGATCCGAAAACCAAAACCAAACTTGAGCAAGATAGAGAAGTGCTGGATTTAGTCCTGAGACAGAAAAAAGCAAAAACATCAAAAGCACAAGAAGCTCTGAAGGCCCATGAAGCGAATCTTGCAGCCATTGAAGACGACATAGGTCATAAGCCAGACCCTGCTGCCCGCTTTGCTGACCGGGTGGAAGCCGTGAAAAACAAACAGTTACAACTGGGTGGGAACGATGGCACTGGCGGCAAGATCCTGCAACTGACCCAAAAAAAGAAAAGTCTAAAAAGTGAAGTAGAAGGCAAAAAAGCGGAATTAGAGATATTAAGGGAAGCTCTGAGGGCTGCAGAGTATGCCGTTGAAAACGAGGGTGGTCCCTTCCAGTACACGCCGAAACAGGTAAAAATACTGGCCGATTTGCACGCCTTCATACGGGCGCATCCTCTCAAGAAACAGGCTCTGGAAGCTGTCATTGGTCTGGCAAAGTCAGCAGAACTGAGCGGTAAGCCAATACCCAATCTACTGGCTTTTGACTTGGACGATGAATTTGCACCGATTCGCTTACAGGCAGAGGTTGGGGACGATCTGACGTTTAATCAGGCCAGTCGGATGGTGGAAGTCTTCAAGAATCTGAAGACAATGCAATTCACGTTTGAGCCTCTGGAAGATCAGTCTCAGAATCCTTTGGAAGCAGTCCAGAAGCTGGCGGACAGGGCAAGAACTCACATTAAAAGCGGGCCACAACAATACGACGATGAAATCCTCGGCATGGGCGAAGCCGCTATTCACTTCGTCGAGCATGAACCGGGGGACCTGAAGAGCTTCTCGGAATATTTCGCTACCTATTCTGCCAGTGGCAACAGGATCGTCGCTCTGCTGCGTGAAGGTCTGATCAGCAAGTTTGAACTTGAAAACTACATGAAGGCCGTCAGAGGTGTCGACGGATATCAGACAGTGGATGAATTTGA
>NZ_JAHHPN010000327.1:0-1531 GCF_024606325.1 Endozoicomonas sp. ONNA1 | reverse complement strand
TGAGGGGGATTTGGATCAAGTGGAGAAGTCACTGGCAGAGGGAGTCAATGTCAATGCGGTTATGGATAATGATTTCACGGCTTTGATCTTGGCATCTTCCGGGGGGCACATGGAGATCGTCGAGCGCCTGGTCAACGCTGGGGCGAATCTCAACGCCCGAACCAAGAGAGGTTCCACCTCGCTGTTCGTCGCTGCCCAGGAGGGTCATACCAACATCGTGAAACTCCTGATCAAGGCCGGGGCGGATCTCAACACTCAGACAAAGGGTGGCGGCACCGCACTGTTCATCGCTGTCCAAAAAAATAACACCGACTGCGTGAAACTCCTGATTAACGACGGGGCGAATCTCGACACCGCCTTGTTGGATGGCACCACCCCGCTGTTCTTTGCTGCCCAAAAAAATTACAGCGACTGCGTGAAACTGTTGGTCGAAGCCAAGGCGGATCTTAACGCCCGGACCAAGAATGGCGTCACCCCGCTGCTCATTGCTGCCGGGAAAGGCAATACCGACAGTGTGAAAATCCTGATCGAAGGCGGTGCGGATCTCAACGCCGCCTGTTCGAATGGCGCCACCGCAGTGTTAATGGCTGCCCAGGAAAATAACACCGACTGCGTGGAACTCCTGATTGAAGCCAGGGCAGTTCTCAACACCCGGGCCAAGAACGGCGCTACCGCACTGTTCATGGCTGCCCAAGAAAATAACACCGGGTGCGTGAAAGCCCTTATCAACGCTGGAGTTAATCCCAACACCGCCCTACCGGATGGCGCCACCCCGTTGTTCATCGCAGCCCAGCAGGGCAATACCGAGTGTGTGAAACTCCTGATCAAGGCCAGGGCGAATCTCAACGCCGTCAGGACTACGGATGGCGCCACACCACTCTGCATCGCAATCGCAATAGGCAATACCGACTGCGCGAAAGCCCTGAGCGAGGCCGGGGCAAGGTGGCAACAGAGACAATGAAGGAAACAAAAGAGAGGCGTTATCTTATCCAGAAAACACCGCTTTCAGGTGTTAAGGTGATCGACAAGAAACATTAAAAAGTTGAGATTCTGACAGGGCTGAAAACTTCTCTGGGGCAGTTGAGAACAGTTGAATGCGTAATCTGAGTTATTTTCCTGATCTATCCTTCCCACCCTTCACACCAGAATGCAAGGCTAGAATGATTAAACGCTCACTGTCTACAGTACCTCTGCTATTCATGACATTATCCGTCGTCTCTCAGGCTCAACCGATGACAAGACATTTTGTTGTCGAGATTACAAAGAAATCGTCGTTTAATCCGATGAAACAAAAAGGGCTGGGTCAGGATCACCCGTTTGCAGCCATCATAATGGTGCCTGGCTCTGGGAGTGATCAGCGACAATACCCGCCATCAGATTCAACGGGACAGCAAGCTCAGGGTGCCACCGCCCGCCCTTCAGGCTCTTTCAGCAACTCCTTTAATTCTGTCTCTGCCGGTGGTAGCGGAGGCTCACAGCAACATCTGCATACTTTGGGTTTAGATTGTTTCGTCTTTCCCTGTCATGGCGT
>NZ_JAHHPN010000326.1:0-3652 GCF_024606325.1 Endozoicomonas sp. ONNA1 | reverse complement strand
CTTTGGTGTCACCTGAACCGGCGCAGGCTGGTAGTGATTGACGAAGCCCGGAACCAGGACAAATACCAACTCTTACAGGAACCAGAAATGACACCAGGCATTGGGCAAATAAACGGCAACTCACGTATTGTCGACTCACTCCCGACATCATCCGGGCGATCCCAATCAGAGTCGCCAACCGGTATCGGTATGGGAAGGGAGATCACTGCATCTTACCAGCGTGAATCTCTATTATTGGGGAAACTGCCCATAGAAATTAAGTATAAAATCATTGATTCTTTGGATCTTCCAACGGTAGCTCTTTTAAAACGGACATGCACAGAGTTGTACGATGTTATCGAACAAGGTGATGTCATGGCGAAGGCCTGGTATGGCCGGTTTCCTTCAGCACATCAGGCTCAACTAAAGGCATTCATCAGTACAAAAGACAAGGACCAACTCAGTGACTGGCTGGGGCGGTTTACGAGTGATGAGGCGCTAATCAAATCACTTGTGGAACGCCGGGAGAGTCATGAATTTCCTGCTATTTTCTATTTCACCATCAGTAGACTGATGTCTGAATGCATATTATTTAGACCAGTTGAAGATGGCGTAATTTCTCATCATCGTATCAGGGTTCGAGCAGCCACCTTCAGTGGCGATGGTCGCCATGTGGTGACCAGGGCTAAAGCTACTGATCTCTTTAAAGATACAGCGAAAATCTCTGGTCATAACATCAGTCAATCATGGCATGTAAAAGCTGAGATTGTTCACACTGGTTCTATCAACTCAGCCACCTTTAGCCCCGATAGCAATCATTTGGTCACCGCCAGTGATGATCACACGGCGAAAATCTGTGGTCTCAGGGCCGATGGGTCATGGGAAGTAAAAGTCACTATTACTCATGATTATGCGGTCAACTCAGCCACCTTCAGTCCCGATAGCACTCTTGTGGTGACCGCCAGTTCTGATCACACGGCGAAAGTTTACGGTCAGGAAAAAAATGGATCGTGGGTACCAAAAGCCAGCATTTTCCATGCAAATTTGGGCTTCTCAGCCACCTTCAGCGCTGATGGGCGCTATGTGATAACCGCCGGTGCTGATGGCAAGGCGAGAATCCATGCTCAGGAGGACGATGGATCATGGCTGGAGAAAGGCTCCATTCCCCATGATAGAATTGTCAGATTAGCCACCTTTAGTTCCGATGGCACCCATGTGGTGATCGCCAATGACGCTTACAAGGTGGAAATCTTTGGCCAGAAACCCGATGGATCCTGGGAGCCAGAGGCTAACATTCCTCATTCTCATTGGATCTCTTCAGCCACTTTCAGCCCCGATGGGAGTCATGTGGTGACTGCCAGTGGCGATAATACGGTGAAAATTTACGGTCAGAAGGCCGGTGGATCATGGGAACCAAAAGCCATCATTCGCCATGGGGGTTCTGTGAGATCAGCCACTTTCAGCGCCGATGGCCGCCATCTGGTGACCGCCAGTCATGATAAAACGGTGAAAATCTATGGTCTTAAGGGCGGAGTCTGGAAAGAAAAGGCCCGCATTGCCCATGACGGCGAGGTCAATTCAGCTGTTTTCAGTGCTGATGGTCGTCATGTGGTAACCGCCAGTAAGGATAAAACAGCGAAAATCATCGGGCAGAAGATCAATGGATCATGGGTAGTGAAAGCTTCTATTTCCCATGAGGGGGCAGTCAACTCAGCCACCTTCAGTGCCGATTGTTGCCATGTGGTCACCGCCGGTGAGGATGGTATGGCAAAAATCTACGAAATCAGGGCGATTTGGACGGATGTGAAACGATCCAGTTTGTCAGAGATTGACGAAATCTGGAGGAACCTGCCGTTAGTAGGGAGTTGGTCGCTAAACGACGACATCCTGCCTTGCTGAAAGACAAAAGCAGTGTTTGTCGTACTTACCCATGTTATGAACTTTTATTCCAAAGCCTTGTCTAACCTGGCGCACCCATTTTGATCGTCGTTTCAAAATGAGGAGAAATACTCACGTCACAGGAACCAGAAATGACACCAGGCATTAAGCAGATAAATGACAATTTCGAGATTGTTGATTCACCCCCGGCGTCGCCTATGTGTTCTCGATCAGATTCACCAACCGGTATCGGTATGGGTAGGGAGATCACTGCATCTTACCAGTGTGAATCTTTATTGGAGCAACTGCCCTTAGAGATAAAGTATAAAGTCATTGACTCTCTGAATCTTCCAGCGGTAGCCCTTTTAAAACGGACATGCTCCAAGTTCTACAATGCTATCAAAGAAGGTGATGCTCTGGCGAAGGCTTGGTATCAGCGGTTTCCTTCAGCACTCCAGGCTCAACTCAAGAGAGTCATCAGTACAAAAGATAACAACCAACTCAGCGACTGGTTAGGGCAGTTTACGAATGATGAGGTGCTAATAAAGTCACTTATACAACGCCGAAAGAGTGATCAATTTCCCGCTATTTTCTATTTCACCATCACTGAACTGATGTCTAAATGTGAAACATTTGAATGGGTTGGAAAAGGCGAGATTTCTCATGGTGGCGAGATTAGATCAGCCACCTTTAGTGGCGATGGCCGCCACGTGGTGACCGTGAGTTCTGCTTTTGGTGAAGATACAGCGAAAATCTCTGGTCAGGACATCAATGGGTCATGGTATGTAAAAACCAGCTGTTTTCATACCGATCTTATCAACTCAGCCACCTTTAGCCCTGATGGCAATCATCTGGTCACTGCCAGTTATGATTGCACGGCGAGAATCTACAGTTTGGAGGCCGATGGATCCTGGCAAGAAAAGGAGACCATTACCTATGATCGTCCGGTCAGCTCAGCCACGTTCAGTCCCGATAGCACTCTTTTGCTGACCGCCAGTTATGGTCGCACGGCGAAAATCTACGGTTTGGAGGCCAATGGATCCTGGGTACCAAAAGCCAGCATTTCCCATCGAGGTTCAGTCTGCTCAGCCACCTTCAGCGTTGATGGGTGCTATGTGATAACCTGCACCGGTAGCGCTAATGGGGTGAAAATCCTTAGCCAGGAGGAAGATGGATCATGGCTGGAGAATGCTACTGTTCCCTATGACAATCATGCTACTTCAGCCACCTTCAGCTACGATGGCACCCATGTGCTGACCGTTGGTGTAATGCCTGAGTACGGTAGGTTCAACGATACCCCCTCCAACCGCGATGGCACCCACATGGTGAAAATTTATGGCCATAAGACCGATGGATCCTGGGAACTAAAGGCTGACATTCGCCATTCTTCTTGGGTCACTTCAGCCGACTTCAGCACCGATGGCAGCCATATTGTGACTGCCAGTGTCGATGGTACGGCGAAAATCTACGGTCTGAAGGCCGATGGATCATGGGAATCAAAAACCACCATTCGTCATGGCAGTTCGGTACCATCAGTTACTTTCAGCGCTGATAGCCGCCATCTGCTGATCGCCAGTCAAAATAAAACGGTGAAAATCTACGGCCTTAAGGACGGAGTCTGGAATGAAAAGGCCTCCATTACTCATGACGGCGAGGTCAATTCAGCCGTCTTTAGCACTGATAGTCGTCATGTGGTAACCGCCAGTAAAGATAAAACAGCGAAAATCATTGGCCAGCAGCTCGATGGATCATGGGTAGTGAAAGCTTCCATTTCACATCAGGGTGAAGTCAACTC
>NZ_JAHHPN010000325.1:0-2754 GCF_024606325.1 Endozoicomonas sp. ONNA1 | reverse complement strand
CTGGATTGTCTGGCAAACCCCATAAAATTAAGCATGTCGCCACAACGATCAAAACGACTGGCTGAGACGAGGGATAACGTAAGTCGGCTAATTCATGGTGCTGAAGCACTGTTGAAGGGTTATCGGGCCTTTTTGCTGCTGGCGGGCGACAACAGTCCACCCAAGGTCAAGCGATTGCTGAAAGAATTACCGCAACTGAACAACCGGTTCGAGTTGCTGAAAAAGACTATCCGATCCCATTCAAAGAGTATCATTCTGCCCATACAAGCCTCAGAAGACGGGCTGCTATCCCGGGGAATGTTTCGTTCGTGGATGGCAGGCTGCCATCAGCTGCAATCCTGTCTTCAGGCTCTCAACCCTGAGAGGGCTGAGAAGGTGCAGAGTGTCCATGAGCTGATTTTTGCCTTGCATCAGCGTTTTGTAGAGGCATTGGCACCGGTCACTCTGGCTTCGCGTCAGGGCAGGATCTTCACGAAAAAGGACATCACCTATGTTGATTGTACGACTCCGGGTGTGTTGGGTGAAAAGTCACCGCTATTGAGGCCGTCTGGCAAAGAATACATGGAAGATTTAGGGCTTTCAGGGATTGTAATCAGTATGGATGAAGCCTCGATTGTTAACCTGAATCTTGGAAGTCATGTGGGCCTTATAGAGCTACTTGAACACGCGGAGGGGGGTAAAGGACGAACCTTGCGGCTGACATTTTCTGACAAATTTGATCGACCTGGTGACGATGGTAAATCCGGTAAGTTAAGGCGTATGTGGTTTCTGGGGCAATTATTGAAAGAGATCAAACTGGATAAAAATACCGATAACATGAAGCTGGGTTGTAACGCCGTAGCAGGTGAAATGACCGTCGAATGCTCCCGAATGACCTCACCGAAAATCATGCAGGATGCCTTTGAAAAACTGATCAAGGTGTTACGTGCTATGTACAATCTGGATCGTCAGTTTGGGAACAAGCCCATTTTTGAAGGAGGTCAGTGGGACTTTAACTTGCTTGCACAACGCCTTAATCGTGACGTTGCGACAGAAGCGGATAGATTTGCCTTTCAACATTGCCTTTTCTTAATGTCTTATCGGAGTGGAGGGGGGTGGTACACTTCTGCCGCTTGTCGCAGCTTATTAAGCAAACACCACCAACAGTTTGTTCGTCATGCCCGGCGGTTAGGTGAGTGTCAGTGGTCAGTGTTTCTTCGGGAAAAACCGGAAGACAGTCTGCGGGAAATGTTAATGAGTGATGCGATCAGTGAGGACACCCGCAGGGAGCTCTTACATCATTTTTTATTATTAAATCCTAAAAGCGCTACCAGATTGGTTGAGCAGGTGTATGGCCTGGGAAATCAATGCTTTGTTATCAATCCATCTTACCGTTACCGATTGGAGTTTTATGCGCCACCGGGCCCATCATTTGGGGATCATAAAGAAAAGGTCATGAATGCCCTGCGCAAGCATGGGCTGGAATATGCCAGCCAACGGGTTCGTAATGATAAAGACTTTGTATTACACGCCATTTCAGAACATCCCCTGGAACTGCAATATTTGAGTGAAAAGCTGAGGGATAACAGAGATATCGTCGTGGCTGCGGTCGAAAAGTATCCCTGGGCTCTGCGTTATGCAAGTGAAAGACTCCGAACTGATAAAGACATTATTCGAATGGCCATTGCTGATAGTATTGATACCTTATCATTTGCCAGTGAAAAGGTATTGAGTGATCGCGAGTATATGCTGGACTTAATTGCAAAGAATGCTCGAGCTTTCATATATGTTGCTTCCGGGCTTAAAGATGATACCGCTTTTATCGAGGCTGCAAAACAAAGAAACCCCGAAGTTCTTGAATACGCCGCATCATCTGCGAATAAGGTCTGATCTATCCAGACAAGGTTCCCCACTACAAACCATGTTGCCTGCTTGTTGTGGTTCTTTCTATTGCTTGCTTCAGGCCGACGAGTGAATTTTATGAAAACATTATGGTCAAAAGAAAGTAATTAATTAAAGCGGAAGCTACTAAATCATGGGTGAATATTAACTTAAAAGGGATATTGTTGTGTTACCTGCCGAATTTGACAAATCACATCACCACGTACTGACAAAGAATCCAATTCAGGATACTGGGGCCAGTAGTCCATTCCAAAGTCATTTCGGTGGTCCTGATACCACTGGCGTTGCGATCGACGAAACGCCACTGGTCAAGCGCATCTGCAGAGCCAGCAGTTTATCTTTTTCAGATCAGGCTGCTGACTATTCTCCATCCAACCGGAAACAACTTGGGGGTAAGGGAATGTTTTTGCAGCGTATGCAGGCAATAGAAGTGCCTGTGCCACCGTTCAAATGTGTTACAGCCCGGGCAATGAATGCACTTGAACAACACCCGCTGGATACCCATTGTTTAGCGCGCTACCTCCAGGGGATTGTCCCTGAACCAGAGGCGGAGTGCAGTCTGATGAAGATCAGGGAACTCCTCAATACCCTGCCACCTTCAGAGCAAGACAAAAGGAATGAATGGCTGGAGGGTCTGGCGACCTTTGTTGCCAGCAGTGACTTTTACGAACAGGTTAAAGATTCTGAAGTGGCCCGGCATATGAGAGATCTGCGCAGTCAACTGATCGGTCTCTCGACATCACAGCCGTTGATTGTTCGCAGTTCCGGCATCAACGAAGACGACTATGGCGATGCCCAGGCGGGTAAATACCTCTCTCAAGTTCAGGGAGAAGAGGATGTTTTGCGTACCTGTCTTAAGGTCATGGCCTCAGG
>NZ_JAHHPN010000324.1:0-1115 GCF_024606325.1 Endozoicomonas sp. ONNA1 | reverse complement strand
TTCAGGGGATTTCTGCAGCACCAGCATTGAGATGCAGAGCAGTGCCCTGGGAGTGACAGAGCATTAACTGAACCATAAGGCTTCAATATCACCAGGCTGCTCTACCGGGTGCCCTGCTCGAGCGGGGAGCGGTATAGCCCTGCCTGATATTTAAGTAGATTTGGAACAGGCTTAATCGGACAATGGTGGTAATTCAGCGGAAGTCGCCATGGAACATTCATGTTTGCGTTTCATGTAGAGCTGTGCAGTTTTGTCCCAGATGACGTCTCCAAAGATACTTTTGTCAAGGCTGTCGTCTACCTGACATTTTATGGAATAGGCTTCAGAAGGTTTGGCAGTCCCCCATGGAATTTTGTAATAGCCACCATTAGCGCTTCTTGTCCATAAATTCTCTATTAGCGATGTATCATCACTCTCTGTTGATTCGCCCAAGGTGGCTGAAAATAAAAGATCCTCCTCTGAACGGAGAGAAAAAGTGTCGTTCCCGTTTACTTTTTTGGTTGTCATTGAGCCATAAGATGTATTGTATTTGTCAAAATATTCGAGAACATATTTCATTGTCAATGAATCAGTATGTGCTTTGATTGCCAGATATGAGCCTTTGCTGAGTTCCAGCATCCAGATAGCCTCGGTGTAAGGAAAATGAAAGAAGTAATGCAATGGAATCTTAAAGGCGCTGTCTATGTTAATAGTGACCACCAGCATAGCGCAGCGTACACGGTCCGCTGAGTCTGTCGGCGAGACGAATTGAAAAGCCTCGCCGGCCAGCTCAATGGCCTTGTCGCGGGGAACGGAGCCTTTTATAAAGAAACCCACATATTCACTGCCCACAAAAGAATACCCAGGTTTCGGTTCAGCTTTCTCTTCTGATGCCGGAGGGTCGCTTGACGGGTTACATTCAGTCGCTGCACCCGGGTCTTTGTGACCCGAACATTCATCAGCGCTGGAGCCACTAAGCTGCATGAGCAGAGAGACAAAAGCTAGTGCCAACAACTTGAGGAGCTGATAAAAATGATAAAAACTCAAACGAAACATAGCGACATCACCAAAGTAAAACTGCGAAGCGACCTGAAGTCATCAATCTGTGCAAATTGCGCTGTCGGCCCGTGGCTTTA
>NZ_JAHHPN010000323.1:0-1103 GCF_024606325.1 Endozoicomonas sp. ONNA1 | reverse complement strand
TTCAGGGGATTTCTGCAGCACCAGTATTGAGATGCAGAGCAGTGCCCTGGGAGTGGCCGGGTATTAATTGAACCACCCGCCCCTAAATGTCACGAATCTCATTCCCTGCAACGGTAGAGGGAATGAGACTGCCCTGCCGGGTATTAAGGCGGATTCAGAATAGGCTTAACGGAACCCTGATGACAATTTATCGGAAATTGCCATAGAACATTCATGTTTGCGTTTCAGATAATATGTCGCATTATCTTCCCAGATCACGTCTCCAAATATACTTCTTCCAAGGCTGTCTGCTACAAAACTTTTCATGCTATAAGCCTTGGCAGGCTTGGCATTTCCCCAGGGAATTCTGTAGTAGTCACCATTAGCGTTTCTTGTCCATAAATTCTCTATTAGCGATGCATCACTCCGTTTTGCTTCGCTGAGTGTGGCTGAGAATACAAGATTCTCTTCTGAACGGACAGAAACAGTAGCGTTATAGCCTTCTTTGTCGAGTGTCATTGAGCCGTAAGACGAATTGTATTTGTCCATATGTTCGAGAACATATTTCATTATTAACGAATCAGTGTGGGCCTTGATTGCCAGATATGAGTCTTTGCGAATCTCCAGCATCCAGATGGCCTCGGGATAGCTCCATCGTTTTAAGTAATACAATGGGATTCTAAAGACAATAGCCATGTCAATGTTGACCACCAGCAAAGCGCAACGTACACGTTCCGGAGAGTTGGCTGGCATGAATGGAAAAGCCTCTCCGGCCAGCTCAATGGCCTTGTCCCGGGGAACGGAGCCTTTTATAAAGAAACCTTTGTGCTCAATGCCCACAAAAGAATACTTACGTGGCGATTCCGGTTTGTTTTTCGACTCCGATAAATCGGTTGGCGGATTGCATTCAGCTCCTGTTCCCGGACCTTCATGACCCGGACATTCGACAGCTCCAGAGCCGCTCACCTGCGAGAGCAAAGACACAAAAGCCAGCGCCAACAACTTGAAGAGCTGATAATAATGATAAAAACTCGAACGAAACATAGCGAGAACACCAATGTAAACTCGTGAAGCGACCTGAAGTCATCAATCTGTGCAAATTGCGCTGTCGGCCCGTGGCTTTA
>NZ_JAHHPN010000322.1:0-1691 GCF_024606325.1 Endozoicomonas sp. ONNA1 | reverse complement strand
CGGCTTCGGACAGGCGTTGAAGAATCGTCTGTGCCAGAAACCGACCGGTTTGTTGCACTTCCAGAGAGTGCGTTAGACGACTGCGAACAGCGGCATTGGTCTCCAGAGGGTAAACCTGAGTTTTTTGTTGCAGTCGGCGTACGGCAGCGGACTGAATGATTCGGCCCCGGTTACTCTCTGTTTCCGTTAACAGATCCCGATCCGGGTCGGCAGAACTGACTCTGGGTCGAGTGCAGGTGAGTTTAGTCAGATAGTTCATGCTGATCATAGTCGGCAGGAACCCCTTTAAGGTGAGGTTTGCCTTGGCTCTGCAGATGCTGAAACACCGAGTGTCAGCAAATGCATAGGGTTGTGGACACAGTAATAAACCATTATTACAGCTCTGCCGGACATTGACCTTCGAATATCAATTGAACGTATTCCCGCTCCAGATATCCCGGTTTGCACGTCAAATAATGCAACAGGAGTTCATCAGCAAGCCTGCGATCAACCTCCGGGCATTCCACTTTGTAATTGAGAATAGACAGCATCTTGCAGTTGAAATTGAAAATCCAGTTTTGCACCGTACTCGATGGATGAATGGAATCTATATAGAAATGATCACTGCGGTTCTTGCAGGGACTCGCCTTATAACTTTCGCAGATATCCACCTGAGCATTATCAGAACAGCCTCTGAAGGTGACATCAAGACAGGGCGTTTCAGTGTTAACATCTCGCTGGCGAGCCTGTTCTAACATAATGTCAAACATTCTGTTGTAATCGAAAAACAGCAGTAACAGGTCAGGATACTTTTTTTTCAGCCGGAAGAACGCTTTCACGGCCATCCGGTTATGATTGATGATCACTTGATGCACTTCCTGACGATCCTCTGAATTGCGCAGGCAGGGTGTTTTAGTAACATCGGGAAGCGTCCCCCAGAAAATGGTTCTGGCCCCATGTTCATAGAGATTTTCAATAGCCGCTGACAGCTTGGCGATCACCAGGTGGTAATTCCAGTAACGGTTGAGATAATCATTAGCGCCACCTGCCAACATAAAAACCTGCCCCTCAGAAAAGGGGGAATGATGTTGCAGCAGATGATTAACCTGTTCCTCAACCGAACTCAGAATAGGCTTTCCGCCTCTGATGCTATTGGTGAGAAAACTGATATTGGCCAGCCGACTTTCACCAAACAGAAAGGACCAGAAAAAATCCACTAACACTTCTGAAAAACCTACCACTGTGCTGCCGCCATGAGACTGATCGACATACTCGGTTTTATTGGATGGATTCAGATACAGGGCTTTGGCTATCAGTTCCGGAGCCATCAGATCATCACAAAAACGCCCTTCGTGATAATTGGCACCGGGTATGGCGCCACAAAAACTGCCAAAAACAAAGCCCGGTAACATACGACCGCCCCAGGGATAAAGTGCCATTTGACGTTCATCCAACGTACCGCTGCCTTCAAGAAATCGACTGTAGCTATAGAAATTCCCCGAATCAACGGTGCTGTCTCCTACCACAAAGACATTGCTGACAGGCAGGGGCTCCCGGGCACAAAAGCGTTCAGTGAGTTTGGGATAAAACATCTTTTCGTACGCTAAACAAGGTAACGACAACAGCAATATCATACTAAGCCACCCACGAATCATAGTGAAACTCCCATTAGGCCGACCAGTAAAAAGCTGAGGATTATAGTGGATTACCCT
>NZ_JAHHPN010000321.1:0-1279 GCF_024606325.1 Endozoicomonas sp. ONNA1 | reverse complement strand
AACCAAATATAAATATCTAAGGTTGTAAGTAACGGAAAATATAATAGGAGACCTTCGATATGGACAGTCTTAACGGTGTTAATGGTGTTGAATGCACACTATGTCAAGATTCAGGTAGATGTGAAAGCATCACTCTACATTGTGGACATGCTTATGGTAGATCATGCATGCGGGTAAGTTTGGAAAAATATAACCAAACAAACTGCCATCTCTGTCGAAAGCAACTGAATGATGATGATATAAAAGAGATAAAAAAAATTCCATTGCAGGAACGCGTGGTAACTATTTCGAAAAAAACTATTAAGTTTATCTGTCAGGTTGTTTGTACTTATGCTCCCTCGTTTGCTCCTTCGACTTTTGCAGGGTTTGCTGCCGGAGCTACCGGAGTTGCTGGTGCCGGAGTTGCTGGTGCCGGGTTAGCTGCTGGGTCCCTCGTTAGAGTGCTGTCTTTATCTGTTGTAACGGTTGTCTGGGGTGCCCACTTTTGTAAAAAGACGGACGGTTTCGCTAGCGGTGTTGCCAGCGGTGCTGCTATCGGTTTTGCTTTGGGAAATTTCGAAGCTGTTTCTATGGCTGCCGTGTCTATTGTCGGGACTACTGCCAACGCTGCTGGTAATTATCTCGTAAGAAACGATTAAAGAATGTTTTGCCGAGCTATTTTCGGGCATACACCCCTGACTATCCCCTCGAAATAAAACATCAAGGGAAGAGCCATTGCCTGTTTTCAACAATGGCTTGGAAACAATAGCTTGGAAACAATGGCGCGGAGGAAAATAGGGTTAAAAGATGACACCCTTGATGTCGTCGTCTTTGCGATCCAGGTAGTGGATAGATTTTATACGACGGATCGTACGGGATTTTCCACGAATCACCAGTGTTTCTGTTTCCGCAATGTTGCCTTTGCGGGCAATACCTTCCAACAGATCACCCTTGGTAATGCCGGTGGCTGAAAACACCACGTTGTCAGAGCTGGCCATATCATCCAGACGCAACAGGTTGCCGGGCTCAATGCCCATCTCTTTACAACGGCTGCGCTCAATGTCACCGGCAGCCTTATTCTCAGGTGTATCGCCCTTGGCTTGATCACGAGTCATCAGGCGACCCTGCATGTCGCCACCCAATGCACGAATCACGGCTGCCGATACAACACCTTCTGGTGCACCGCCGATGCAGTACATCATGTCGACTTCACTGTCAGGCATACAGGTCAGGATAGAAGCGGCTACGTCACCGTCGGGAATGGCAAAAACTTTTACACCCATTTTTTGCATCATCGCAA
>NZ_JAHHPN010000320.1:0-1494 GCF_024606325.1 Endozoicomonas sp. ONNA1 | reverse complement strand
GAGGATAAAGCCAACTTTCTGAATAGATAAAGCCTCTGGTGCTACCACCCCCGAGGCTTTGAGGCAAATAACCCAAGAACAATTAAAGGTCTATTGCATGAAAAATAATAGCACAGGAATGACTGGAGAATCAGCAGTCGGGGCCATCGTCGTGCGTCTCGGTCTTAACGGGGGTGGGAGGAGTTATGGACAGCCATCTTAAAGAAGACCAGCTCCTTGAACACCGCGAAGCACAGGCCACTGATCTGGCCGAGGCCATGAAATCGCTGGAAAACTGGAGCCTTGTCGATCTCCCCAGGCATCTGACCATCCATGACTGCAAAGTCATCCTGCAACAAAGCCGTCGTCTGATTGAACGTCTTGAGAACGAACTCAGGGAGAAGCAGCATGGCCATCGGTAAAGCATCCAGACGTGGAATAGTGGCAGGCTGCCGTTTCGATGGCAGAGATATGTACCTGCTTATCAGCCCAGCCCCTGGTCAGCCCTGTTTATGGCACAGAGCCAACGACGTACAGCCTCTATTGGATATCAGGCGGCGGCAGGAAATCAGGCAACACTACCCTCTGCTTGCAGAGCAATTCCTTGAAGAAGAGAGATAGCAAATGCAACAAACCCCGCCATAGCAGCGGGGTTTTCTTTCTGGGAGCGCTTTAGTGATCACTCCCTAAAATGCAAAGCCAACTCCTTCTCAGCCTTCCCACCCTCGACAGTCCGAGCCAGATCCACCGCGCCCTGCAACTCCCCCCAGATCGCAGACACATACCTCGCCTGATGAACAGCATCGCTCAACGCATCATGCTTAACCCCATCGAAAAAAAAGTCCCGCTTGGGATCAATGCCCAGGATCGTCCGGCCCAGCTCAACGATGGTTCTCACGTCCCGATGATTCCAAAAGGCCCAGGGCGCTTTCAGACCACAGACATCAAAGGCATTTTCCAGAATCACATTATCGAACGAGGCACCATTGCCCCAGAGCTGGACAGAGCGCCTGAGTCTCTCCGGGATGAAGTCAAGAAATTCCTGTAACACTTCTGGTAATGGATAGCCGGAACGCTGGAAGATAGCCCGTGCATCATCGTCCTGCTTCAACCACCACTCAACGGTGGAAACGTCCATCTTTAAGCCTTCATCCACTGAAGACTGCAAAGTGACATTTCGAGAGAAGGTCTCCCCGATCTGACCTGTTACCGGGTCAAAGAAACAAGCCCCGATGCCAATAATGGCAGCCTGACTGCCGTTGCCCATGGTTTCCAGATCGACCATTAGATGTTTCATTCTTATTCTCCATTCACAATAAAGGACTTACCACTCGCCGCAATCAGTCCCATCTGTTCCATTTGTTTGATGATGTGTTTCGCCTTCGGGTACCCAACCTTCAGGCTGTCTTTAACAAACCGCACGGAGATCATTTCTCCGGGAGTCTGTTCTCTTATCAGCTGCCTGGCTTCCTCCAGTTTGCTGAGTTCTGTTTCTTCTGGCTCTTGCTCTTGCGT
>NZ_JAHHPN010000319.1:0-1314 GCF_024606325.1 Endozoicomonas sp. ONNA1 | reverse complement strand
GAGTTGGTCATTGACATTATGGAAGTCTTTGGGAAATTTTTTATGTATGTCGAAAGTCTCCAAATCTTTTGGGTATAGTGTGGTGTCCAGTTTTCCATTTTGCTTTATGTGTTCTGAGTAACACTCATCAGAAGGAGTAAATGTACAATGATCTGTGGCCTCGTGAGGTTGTATGGCTGTCCAGTACAGAATTTCCTCAGCTGTGCGTGTCAGCCAGGAACGGTATGTTGTTTCGTCAACCCCCATAAATTCTGGCAGTCTTGACCTGGACGGCCATTCTTTTTCTTTTGCGAACAGGCCTGACAGATATTCGTTCAGTAGTTGCTCAATAAAATTTTCTGTCTCTTTCACGGCTTGTTTATTTTGATAATGATAATCTGGGGAGTCCCGACGCAAGCGTGACCTTAACATCACGGCTGCCAGCAAGTTTTCGCACAGGGAATTGACAAAACTTAACCGCTGTAAAACCTCGGGTGTATAACCCGACGTTTTTGAGTCCCTGGCAGTGAGGCCGCTTTTCATAGAGCCATAGAACTCAACATCGCCCCAATCCCGTAAACCATCCCAACCAAAATCAGGGCGTTCAATGGCTTTAACCCAGCCTCCAAAGGTTCCGGGTAATGGCAAGGCAAAACAATCGGAGTTACCCAACAATGGGCTAAGGAACAGCCAACGACGTCCGGTATCGTGAAAGGCCGGAATCGTTGATGTGGGCATAACGCCAAGGTTGCCATTAAGTACGCCAATGTCGTGAATGGCGTTCAACAAGCCACGCTCTGCGATCGCATAAGGGGTGCTGCTTCCATCAGGAGTATGAGCGTATTTACCGTAGTTTTTTGTCGCTTTGAAGTGGTAGACCCGGTAGGCTTTTTCACCATTAGCATTGTTGATCCGTTGTAAACGATCAGTGAAATCCCGGATATTTTCGGGAAGATCCTTTTCCAGTAGGATGAGGTACTGGCCAAAACGGGGTAGCTGACTTTTACAGCGTTTATTAAGCACTCTGGCAATAAATTGATGCATAATGCCTTCTTGCGCCAGGGTGGCTATGGACTCTCCAAGTCGCTGGAACTTATAGTAATCAACTCGCTTACCATTGCGTACTGCCAGTGTACGACCACCCACGACGGTCCCTTTTTCCTCAAATAGCGACAAGGAATGTTGATACTGACCGCGATAAACCTCTTCAAAGTGTGTGCGACCTGCACGGTCAAATTCCGATTGCAACTGACGACTGGCGTCTTTATCCGCAAACCGATAGCCATAGGCGTGGAGAGACACCAGCAACTTGAATGCCGAAGTATTGGGTTGTTG
>NZ_JAHHPN010000026.1:0-1023 GCF_024606325.1 Endozoicomonas sp. ONNA1 | reverse complement strand
ATGCTGCCGTTCTGCGGCCATTTTCAAAGGCAATATCGTCAAGAACGTAGTTGGCGATGATCGCAGCGGCGTAGTCTTTCATGCCGGCAACAGACTCTTTCATACCCGCGGGGTTGGTGGTGGTCAAGGTCACAGGATTAAAGGCACTCTGCATGAATTCCTTAATACCCTCGTCGGACAGCATCTGGACGACCTTCTTGAACTCAGGCAGCTTGATGCCATGTTTATAACCAAGGAAGTGTTCAAATTCATCCACTGTCTGATAATCGTTGATACCTCTGAAGGACTTCATGTAGTGCTCAAGTTCAATCTTGCTGATCAGACCTTCGCGCAGCAGAGCGATAATCTTTTTAGCACTGGCAGAATGGGTAGCGAAGTAGTCTGAGAAGCTTTTCAGATTCCCTGGTTCATGCTCGATGTGGTGAATGGCTGCTGCACCCATGCCGTGTATTTCGTCGTCGTATTGTTGAGCCCCCGTTTTCAGCTCATTTCTGGCCATTATTTTCAGCTTATCGATAGTTTGCAATACATTCAGAGGCTGATGTTCTATAGGCTCGGAAGGGAGGTCCGGGAAGGTCGTCTTCAGGTTCCTGAAGACTTCCACGATCCGACTGGCCTGATCAAACGCCAGACCATCTCCTGTCAATGCCCGCAGGCGGACCGGTGCGAATTCATCGTCAAAATCGAAAAAGTTAGAGTCCTGTATAAACTTACCGCTTTCTGTTGCTAATTCTGCCAGACCCAGTGAGGCTTCCAGAGCTTGTTTTTTGAGAGAATGCTGCTGCGTGAATTTGTGGATAGCGTCCAGAACTTCTGCTTGTTTTGGCGAGTACTGGAAGGGGCTGTCATCATTCACAACAGCTTGCCTGGCAGCCCTCAGAGCTTCGGTCCTTGTCGCCATGGATACTTCCCGGATTTCAATCTGATATTCCAGACGGGCCTGATCACGAAACAGTTGCCCGATCCTGCCGCCAGTACCATCATCACCGCCCAGTTGTACCTGTTTGTTTCTCAGGGCATTAA
>NZ_JAHHPN010000318.1:0-3393 GCF_024606325.1 Endozoicomonas sp. ONNA1 | reverse complement strand
AGATTCAATGAGCGTATTAAAGTCAATGGTGTTGAAGCAAGCGATGAAAGCCTGTGTGCCTCCTTTCAAAAAGTGAACGACGGGCTTGGCGGTGACTGGCTTTCCTATTTCGAATTCGCAGTGCTGTTGGCCGTAGATGTTTTTCAGAAAGAAAAAGTAGACATTGCGCTTATGGAGGTTGGGCTTGGCGGTCGTCTGGATGCCACTAATGTGATTGAGCCGGATGTCTCCGTAATCACTACAGTAGGGTTGGATCATCAGGACTGGTTGGGTTACAGTATTGAAGCGATCGCAAAAGAAAAAGCAGGTATTTTTCGCTCCGAAAAACCAGCCATATTTGGTGGTGTGGAGACTCCAAACAGTATCGTCGATCAAGCTGTCAGGCTGGAGTCAGCTCTGTACAGAAGAGATAAAGAATTCGAGCTAAAAGAAGAAAGTAGAACATGGAGTTGGAAGGGTTTAAACAAAACGGGTGAATGTATTGAGTATGTCGACCTGCCTATGCCCGCATTAGTTATTGATAACGCTGCTACTGCTCTGCAAACAATTCAGTTTTTACCTGATGCTGTAAGCCGTGATGCAATCGTAGAAGGTTTAAAAATATCGAGCCTCCCTGGTCGTTATGAAAAAGTGATGGAGATCAATAAAAGGGGGAAAAAAGTTCAGGCTATTCTCGATGTTGCGCATAATCCGCAGGCAGCAACAAAGCTGGCAGAGCGCCTGAAGGCAGATCCGGTCTCAGGAAAAACTCGTGCACTGATTGGGATCTACAAAGATAAGGATTATCACGGAGTTATCGAGTCTCTGTCTGAAGTGGTCGATGAGTGGGTGGTTGCCGATTTTGATTCGCCCAGAGCGCTTGATAAGACTGTTCTGAGTGAAGCGGTTGCCAGATATTCTGAACTACTGCCTGTTATCGCTGAAAATGTAGAGTTAGGTTTTCAGCAACTAAAAGAAGTATCAACTAGCAGGGACAGGGTGCTTGTTGTGGGTTCGTTTTTGATGGTTGGTGCAATTTTGTGCGGTGGTGCTGAAGTTTCTCCTTCGAATTGATTTATCTTCTATTATTGTCTCGTTTTCCTGAGTGTATTTAAGGTTATTTTGTAAAGTTGTCGTTTAATGCAGGTGGTTTTCACTGATGATCATGTGTAGGATTAACCCCTTTATCGTAATGCTGCGTGATGGTTAGATAAGTCTGTCGATCACAAACTTCCTGGTTTTGCAATACCTGCTAGAGCTATTTAGTCAATAAATAGTAGGTAATTTTTAAGCTGCTTTTCAGAGAGAGTGTAATCTGAAGGGCGGTAGCGTGAATAAATGCTGGGTATATTCTTTATTTTTCGGAATTTTAAAGAGTAAAAGTCTTGCTCGGCGAGAATGTCAACCATCATAAAATCCGAAGCTTATGCAAGAGGTTTGTTTGTTGTCAGAACTGGCTCAGCCAGCTTAAGAAGTCGGCAGGTGAAAATTAAGCAATGATTGAGAGAGTGTCTGGTGCGATTGACTAAATCCGAGCAGCAAGCCATTGTGACAGTTATCCGGCAGCTTGACCCTGATGCTGAAATTTGGCTTTTTGGATCGAGAGTTGATGACCAGGCCAGAGGTGGGGATATAGACTTACTGATTCTGTCGCATAAATTGAACTCGGCGGATAAACAGAAGATCAGGTTAGCGCTCTATGAAAAGCTGGGAGAACAAAAAATAGACTTGGTCATTGCTGCTGATGATTCTGACCCATTTACTCGAATAGCATTGGCAGAAGGAGTTTCTCTGTGAATGAAGGCAAAGCCGAAAAACGACGGGTAGCGATAAAAGAAGACCAGTTGTTGCTATTGCAGCAACAGTTGGAAAGCATGAAGCACATGGAGGAGTTGCTTGAATGGTCTTTGGCTCGTTGCCAGTCTGTGAGCCTTGAAAAGGAAAACATGCCAGAGCTTGAAGATCTGGAAAAGTTTGAATCCCTCACCGCTCGCTTTGCCCGTTTTAATGACATCTTGCTGCAGAAAATATTCCGCCTGATCGATGTTATAGATCTGGAGCATGGAGGTACCGTTCGCGACAGAATCAACCGGGCTGAGAAAAAAGGTCTGATTAATAACGCCATTGAATTTATAGAAATTCGTGAACTGAGAAACAGTATTGCCCATGAATATCAGCCAGAGGCTTTGAGCCTGATTTTTCCTCAGGTTCTCAAATTTGTGCCAGTATTGCTTGATGTTGCTGAGAGGGTTAGGGGGTATTGTCGGCGGTATGATGGTGGTTAGCATCACTCTTGCTGATGTTGTAGTCAGGGTTTAGGACAGGGAAAAATCATGAAAATCCCTGAAGTCCTTGCTGGGCAGGCACTTTCATGATTTTCTCGTGGGTGTATACGACAGGTTAATACCATTGAGAATCACAAACGAACATGCGGCCCATATTTGCAACGTGCTTCAGCATTACTTTGGTGCCAAAACTGACATCTGGCTCTTCGGCTCAAGAGTTGATGATAACCAGCGTGGCGGTGATATTGATCTCTATATAGAAACCGACCTGCAAAGTCCGGAAGCGGTTTTTGATGCCAAACTCCACAGCCTGGTGGACATCAAACAGCACATCGGTGACCAGAAAATTGACCTGGTCATTTACCGACGAGGAAAACGCCGGGAAGCGATTCACCATGAAGCCAGAAGTACCGGGATTCGACTCAATGGCAACAGAGCTGGGGTAATGAATGAGTAGCGGACGACAAATTGCAGACGTTACCGGGCGCACCCTCTGGATTTGTGACCGACATGCCTTGCGTCTTGAATGGGTGATGGCCGAAGTGGAAAGCCTGTTTCCATTAAGTGTCAATGCATTTGACAACCTTACCCCGACTGAAGTGGCTTACATGGACCAATTTTCCACCCGGTTCAGTAAATTACAGGATGCCATAGGGGCAAAACTCTTTCCTCACGTGCTGGATTTAGTGGGAGAGCAGGGGGCACTGAACACCTTTATCGACAAGCTCAACCGGCTGGAAAAAATAGGGGCCATTGATAATGCAGCCCAATGGCCTTTATTTCGTGAGATGCGCAATGCTTTTGCCCATGACTACCCGGAAGACAGTGAACTGAATGCCGAGACGTTGAACCGGGCCGTGCCGCTGGCCAGCGAGTTGTTAAAGGTCTACCACAATATTCGGGATTTTGCCTTGCGTTATGGTGCCGTTTTGCCTGGGGAGTGCAACGGTGGCTGACAACATTAAAATCGAATACGGAAAGTTCAAACAGTCATTAACATTGCTGGAATCTCAATACCATCATCAGCAGACACTTGATCACACATTACCCGGCTGGCTGCAAGAGGCAGTATCGCAGGGAAAAATCATGAAACCTCCTGAAAATATTGACCTGTAGCTTATATTTGTTT
>NZ_JAHHPN010000317.1:0-1909 GCF_024606325.1 Endozoicomonas sp. ONNA1 | reverse complement strand
CGGATCAAGATCGATCAGAAAGAACCAGTGGTACCGCTATGGGCAGGAACGTCATGGTACGTGACAAGAAAAAGCTTTCATTATTGCTCGATTTACCAGTGGAGATACAATCCAAAATTTATTCCTATTTGCAGGCCCATGATATTACCGGTTTAACACGGGCAAATTCATACCTTAACAACATACTCATAAATGATACTTCAATAGCAAGGGCGTGGTATCGCCGGTTTTCTCCATCACATCAGGCTCTTTTAAAGACAATCGTTACTACAAAAGATAAAGATCAACTCAAGGGTTGGTTGAGGCGCTTTACCGGGGATGAGGCATTAATCAAGTCAATCATAGATCGCCAACCGAGTATTTATTTTCCTGCACTGTACCTTTCCACTGTCACTAAATTGATGTCTGAATGTAAAAAATTCAAATTAGAGACAAAAGCCATCCTCCCCGGTAATGGCAGGGCGAACTCAGCTATCTTCAGCCCCGATGGCCGCCATGTGATGACCGCAATTGACAATAAAACGGTAAAAATATACAGCCAGAAGGACGATGGATCATGGGAAGCAAAAGCCACTATCGCCCATAAAGAAGTGGTCAAAAGGTCCTGCTTCAGCCCCGATAGCCGCCATATGGTGACCCACAGTTACGATGGCATGGCAAAAATTTATGGCCAGAAGGACGATGGGTTATGGGTAGAAAAAGCCACTATTTCCCATCGCGGCTGTGTCGACTCAGCCACCTTCAGCGCCGATGGCCTCCATGTGCTGACAGGAAGCAGAGATGGCAAGGCAAAAATTTATGGACAAAAGGACGATGGGTCATGGGTAGAAAAAGCCACTATTTCCCATGACAACGAAGTCAACTCAGCCAGGTTCAGCGCCGATCGTCGCTGTGTGGTGACCGCCAGTAATGATGGCAGGGCGAAAATTTATGGCCAGAAGGACGATGGGTCATGGGAAGAAAAAGCCATCATTCACCACGATGATAAAGTCATATCAGCCACCTTCAGCCCCGATAGTCGTCACCTGGTGACCCTCAGTGCCGATCACAATGTGAAAATTTATAGCAAGAAGGACGATGGGTCATGGGTAGAAAAAACCAGTACTTACCACGACTGTATCTTATCAGCCACACTTAGTGCCGATGGTCACTATTTAGTGACCGCTGGTAAAGATCACAAGGTGAAAATCCATGGCCTGGGGGCCGATGGTTCAAGGGAAGAAAAAGCCACCATTTCCCATGATAAAAAGATCAACTCAGTGACATTCAGCGCCGACAACCGCCATTTGATGACCTCCAGTGACGATGGCAGTGCGATAATCTACGGTCTTAAAGACGATGGGTCATGGAAAGAAAAAGCGATCATTCGCCATAAGGATCGTGTCTATTCAGCCACCTTCAGCCCCAATAGCTGCCATCTGATCACCCGCAGTGAAGATAACACTGTAAAAATCTACAGCCAGGAGGACAATGGATCCTGGATAGAAAAAACCACCATTTCCCATAAAGATTGGGTCCGCTCAGCCACATTCAGCGTCGATGGCCGCCATGTGGTCACTGCCAGTCATGATGGCAAGGCGAAAGTTTATGGCCAACAGAGCGATGGATCATGGGTAGAAAAAGCCAGCATTTCCCATAATGGTTCGATCGGATCAGCCTCCTTCAGCAGCGATGGCCAAGTGATGACTATCCGTTGCGATGACAAGGTGCAAATCACTGAACTAAGAATGAATAGTTTCACTGACATCAATGTTATGAACTTTCATACTTAAACCGACTCTAAGCCACAGAATCAATTTCGAATATCCCTGTCAACCGGCGAAAACAACAACTTTTAAGAAACGAACTATGGACTGCATAAATAACCATTCCGGCCTTGGTGATCCACTCTCATCAACACCCGATCAAT
>NZ_JAHHPN010000316.1:0-1905 GCF_024606325.1 Endozoicomonas sp. ONNA1 | reverse complement strand
TCAGCAAACGATTGAAAGTACTTCTGGCCACGCCCAGCTGGTCGGCAATTCTGTTTTCGGTCATTGAGGTGAATGGCTCAATGTAGGTGCGGTTGATCAATGCTCCTGGGTGAGGTGGATCAAATTGTTGTGTAGTCATCAGTGGTAATCCTCGTAGTTCACGATGTAGGTATCTCCGTTTTTAAATTCAAACACAATGCGCCAGTTACCTTACCTGATACATTAACGGTCCAAAGTCCTTCACGGTGGCATTTCAATGGCTGAAGGTGGGCCGTGTAGAATTCGGAGAATTGGCTATAAGTATGGGACTGGTGGAAGAACAAGAATATTGAAATTAAAACACTCTGCGGCTTGCTGCTGATCACGTCAGCCTTATAAATGGTGCTTATGGGAATAGATTATTTCTATCCCCAGTTTCTGCTGTGAGTGTTAGGCGATGCCTGTGAACAGTCGGTCCAGAGCCATCAATATATCACCTCGGTCTGATTCTATATTGGCTACTTTCTCAACAAGATAAGACGAAGGAATACTGGTAAGATGTGGGATAATCAACATCCATTGTTCACTTTCAAGTTCGACCAATGGACACACTTTCAGCATTTTTTCGAATTGGCTGGAATGACTCAACGGTGCCACGACTTGACTTTTTTTAGACGGAATCAAGTCTGATTGAAGAACAACGATGTATGGATAGTGTTCTGCACTGTCACCTGTATTTCTGAAAACATCAAACTGAGCCATTAAAACAACCTCATGCCGTCGCTGAATAAGCCATGTTTTTCTACAAACTGGTCCAGTTCTTCAGCGGCTTCCTTGTAAAGTTTCTTCAAACGCTCTTCCACCAAACTCCTGACTTCAGCCTTAACGCCTTGTTCGGCTGCAGAAGAAATATTAATGTTCAACTCACGAGCCTGCTCTAACAGCTCGTCATCTATGGTCACTGTGGTTTTACTTTTGCTCATATCAATACCTACTTATTGAGTATTTTGGTTAGTATAGCAGGTATATATTAGAACTATTTCCCATACTTCCCAACCGCTTCAGCTGACAGCTTGCTGATTTCCCGGTTCAGCCGGTCGATCTTCTGCCGTTTCACCTTAGCACTCATAAAGCGGTTGTCCATGATCTTGCGCATGTCTTACCTGAGTGTGCTGATTTTGTGGGCATAGCGATTCATGTCTTTGCGGACGCCAGTTTGTTGCGGTTGGTTTTCTCCAGCTTTCTGGCCTGATCTTCCTGACCACTGTCCCGGTAACGGATGATGGTAGTGGCCAGATCGTTCAGACGGATTGCATCTCGTACATTTCCGTAATGTAGCGGGTGGCATCGACGCTATCACTGACGAAGGAACCGGGCATAGGCAAATCACGAATTCGCACTGCCGTATGGGGTGCAGCACCTACGCCATATAGGGTGGCCAAGTCGACGGCGGTCAGAGCGTAATCGTTACCGGTTGACTCGTTTTGGCTTCAGCATTCCGGTCAGGGTATCGCCATAGTCATCATGGGGCCAGCTGTCCTTGTCGGCGTCATAGGTGCGCTGGCCGTCTGACCATACATTACCCTGACGTTGCAAGCTAAACCCGTCGCTGGATTCAATCAGGTAGTTGTGTTTGTCGGTGTCGTCGTTCAGTGAGTAGCGGTTTTTTTCCTGTGTCGGAGTTGTTTTCAGTGACCACCCCTTCAGTTTTACAATTGACAAGGGATTTAGCGGTGGCTATCTTACCAAAACCTTCGAGCTGATGAACCACGCTCTGGAATTGCACCGGAGACAGTAGAGTCAGACGAAGGCTTCCCTTGTTTCTGACGTATTTAAGCCTGCCTTTTTTGATCCAGTTTCTGTATTTTGGGCAGGAGTGTCCATAAAATCGGGATAGCCATGCCCTTGTAGTTGATTGCCAGAAAC
>NZ_JAHHPN010000025.1:0-4837 GCF_024606325.1 Endozoicomonas sp. ONNA1 | reverse complement strand
CGACAACAAGATGCTCACTCAATGGCTGGGCGGACCTCTGGGCCGCAGTCTTGACCAGCTTAATCGCTGGATAGGCATGGGGGAAACGCAAGATAAATATGTGAAACGTACGGCTATTGCCACACCTCAACGCTTCAATGAAACCGATGAAGAGTATGCCAACCGTGTTAAAGCAAACAACATTATGTATGGCTGGACCCGAAACGAGCATTATCTTCAGTTCCGTGAACGACGTGATCGCACCATGAGGATGTTTGAGCATGGCTGGGAGAAATACTTTAAGGCAAATGTGCCCAAATGGTCGTTCTCCCACGCAGAAAGTATTCCTTACTTCTACACTCCCGGAGCCTTTTACAAATGGCAAAAGGGCGATGTTCAGACAGTTCACGGTCATGATAAGAGAAATGCCTCACAATCAGGCTTTCCATCTGCAACCTCGGCACACCACCTTGATACTGGTGAACATTTCAGCTTAACGGAACAGCCATGAGCGACTGACAGCCATGAGCAACTGACAGCCATGAGCAACTAACAGTCATGAAGCGACTAATACTCAGCTCCGAGGTACCAGAATGACACAGGCTCGCCCCAATGCAGTAAGCCTTGCAGTGGCCATTGCAATCTATTCTTCCATCATTGGTACACAGGCACTGGCCGATCGCAGGCTGCAGACCAAATCTTTCGATATTCCGGGCAATGAAGGTGTGGAGTTTACCCAGACTGAGGTCGTGGTTCAGCCAACTTTGGGGGATGACCAGCAACCAATACCCAAATCCTTTACCACCACCTACCCTGATCAGACTGAAGCCAGAGCAGTCTATGACGTTCCTTCTGAGGGCTTTACAGATGTTCTTTCTGGCATTGACGGTGGCGTTTCCAGTGTGGATCTTTTTGAGACAGGCAAGAATGACGTTGCTCAGAAATACACCAAAGTCCTGAGGGTCGGTAATGAGGGGGTCTTCAGGTTCACCCATAACCTTGCAGAAAAGCAACTGGTTATTGAAGTCAGAGATGGGATGACTTGTCAAAATTCAATAAGGGCTGTTCGTATTCAATCAGTTAACACCCGACTGTTAGAACCTCTGACGAAAGTCGCCAGCCCCAAACAACTGGCCAGAATATTGAAAGGTGCGAATGGAAGAGCAGGAAGCCTTGGAGCGGCGGACAAGTATACTGCCCTTGCCACTATTAAAATAGACGAAGTTGAAGTAGCCGGGCGTACCTTCATGCGTCTTGTCGCTTCAGGCGATCAGCCACCTGAACCGCAGCGTCTGGGTAAATCACTCTTTATCAATGATGAGACTCTCTTGGCCGCAGCCACCTCAGCCTATACCCAGGTTTATGTTCTGGGTAAAAGTTTACAACAGGAAGCTCTGAATGAACTGTTGGCATACCAGAAACCCGTCGGATATGTAGTACATGTTGAGGATGAAACACTGGCTTATTATGTGCCCGATGGTTACCCAAGACTGGAAGTGGTTCAGGCTCCGGGAGAAGAGATTGAAGAGATTATCGTTTTCCATGGTCAAAAGCAGAATCCAACCGATATTGCTTTTGTAAAAAGCCTCTTCAACCTCAGGGCAGAAGTTGTCGGTAATGCCCCCGCTCCTGCAGTGACGGCACAGGTTAAAAAAGACAAACTCAAAAGCTATCAGCACATCATCCGAAGCAGGCAGATGGCGCTGCTGGAGGAACTTGCTATTGACTTCGCTGTGCAGTTCGATGCTGAATTTGAAGAAGGTAAACTGTTGGCGCTTGCCCGCTATGAAGCGCTGCAGCAGGCATTGACCAGCGCTACTCCCGATAATGAAAATGAGTTTGAATTCACAGCAGCACACATCAAAGTTGCTTCCTCGATCATGACGGCAATCTGGCTACAGATTCAACTCGAAAAACACTTCAACTTCAAACCTGTACTGAGAGATCTTCTGGCTAGCGAGGCATTTGTTCAAAGTGTTCAGAGGGTTATACCCGCTGTAGCTGAATTGCCTGCCAATGGTTTTGGAGACGACGTCAAGCTGGCTACCAAAGTCTTTGGAGACATGACCAGACAGCTACTTGAGCTGGAAAACCAGCAGGAGGGGCTGAATGCAAGAGCGGGCGAACTCGCCCAGCTTAAAAATTTCTTACAGCATGCAACCGAAAGAGCCAATGCCATTGAAGCGGAAAAGCAGAGAGCACAATCCCTCAGGAAGCAAATTGAGGAGGAGCTTGAAATGCTTCTTCAAGAATGGAAAGACACGAAAAAATGGCGAGATAAACTTCAACAGGAAGCTGATCGAATTCCAGAGCTGGAACAACAAGCTTCTGACGCCAGAGTGAAAGCCACAAAAATTCGCAACGCTCAAATGGCAGCCGAACTCGGCATTGATGACTGGGATGATTTCCAGCCTCCCGAAGTGCAAAAGAGACTCATCACAGAGAGAATTAATGAAATCAACAGAGCGGTTGCCTCAACCGTTGCCATAGCAGGAGAGTTTGAGGAAAAAGCAGTTAAAGCAAAACTGGCGGCTATTGAAGGTCATCTCGATATTATTCCGGGCAATGAAGACGATCTGGATGCCCGCTTTGAGTCCATTCATCACCATCTGCAACAGCAGGCAGGCCAGAACATTGAGCTGGCCGCACAGAGACTGGCTATCGTTGCAGATCTTCTCGGTCTGGTTCCGGATAACAAAAATGATCTGCAAGCTCGTCATCAGAACATTCAGCATCAACAGCACCTGATGCAGCAGGTCGATCAGGAACCTCTTCAGAGCACCGAAACCTATGCTGAAGAACTCACTGCAATCAAAGCCCGCCATGCAGACATTGCCGAGCAATTGAACATTGAGAATTTTGACGGCAATGCCGATATTTTTCTTCAGCAAGAACGCCTGCTTCGGAAACTTCAGACCATCAGTGATCATCAAAAACACCTGCTACAGAAACTTCAGACCCTCAATGTTCAAGACGCAGAAGGAGAAGCCATCCTCAAGGCCAGGCAAAATGCTCTGGCATCAATGCTCGGTATTGAGATGAGTAAAGACTGGACAGTAGAGTATCGTAGCACCCTGATAGATGTAGCCTGTCGTAAGATTCGCAAGTTGGAAAAAGTACTGAAAGACATAAGAACTCCGGGCCACACAAGAGCCTGGCCTGAAGTACTCTTGAAAATCAGTGCTGTGGAAAAAGCTGCCGGGATAGAAGGTCTCCATAAAGAGCAGGATATTTATGTCCGTCGTCAGGCTATTTCTGATGAGATGCAGACACACATCGAAGAAATCGCAAAGCAGGCAGAGGAGGAGGCCCTGCAAATACTGGAAGCAATGGAGACAATACTGAACCTCAAAGTCAAAGTCAGAGTTTATAAAGATGATGACAAAGCAGCAAGGCTCTCCAACATTCGTTTAAAACTTGACAGCGATGATATCCCGGAAGACGTCCTGGATCAGCTGCTGACTGCCCTCTGGGAAGAAGACAGAACACTACTGGACAGAACACTACTGGCTGAGAGGGCTATCAAATTCCAGAGGCTTCGAGCGCGTCTTTCCTATAGTGTCGAAGGTTCGAAGGAGCGAGCCAGAGATCAGCAGAGACAATGGCTTGAAGCTATAGAGGAAAAGCTGAACATCAAAACGAGTGAAAACGCTTTTGCTAAACCAAGAGGCCATTTATTGGTTTTTATACTGGCCGATGATCTTGGGGTAGAGTTAGAAATGGATGACAGCCTGCACAACAAGAAGGATGCTATAAGAGCCAAAATTTTCGACTTACTGGATGAAGTAGACGAAGCCTATGACGATGAAGCTGTCAGAAGAGACAGAAACAATGCATTGGCTCGTCAACTCAACATCAAGGACTACAAAGATGATGCCACCATCGACGAACAGAACCGTCTGATTGAATACAGACTGTATCAGTTGGATGTCAGCGTTCGGAAAATAGGTGAGCCTGATGTGAGTGAGCGCATCAGAGCCATTGATAATGAGCTTGACGAGCTGATGGCTCCCCTGGGACCAAAGCCCCGATACGTCCTTGATCGTGAGCTGGCTACTGCCAGACGAGAAGTGGAAGAAGCAGTGGATGAGCTAACAGGCGCATATCGCTTGCTGGCTACGCTTGAAGGCAAAAACGTGAAATTTGCGGGGAACCGTGCTGACATCCAACACCTCTCGGATAGAGGCAACAAAGCCCTCAATCGGGATATGAAAAAGGTTCAGATCCACTTGGGTCTGGCTGCCGATGATGATCAGACCTCTGAAGGACGAATAGAAGACATAAGACTTTTATTAAAGAAAAAAAGCGCAGAAAAACGAGATGAAATCCTTGAGAATCTGAGAGCCAAAACAAATCTGAACATTGAGATAACGAGTGGCCTCAGTTTACTGGAAGACTCTGATTACTTTATTACCATTTCTTCTTGCACAGACTCTCATGGTCAGAAAGAAGCCTTGGGTAGACTGCCTTTAACCAGAAAAAAGTACACTCAGGTCACGGAATTTCTGCGTGAGCACGACAGGAAAAGTATAGAACTAGCCAATGCACGGCTTGAAGAGTGGGATGCAAAAGAGAAACTGGATCGTCAGGAAAAGGAGATTATCGATCCTGGATACATGGATCAGAATGCTAAACCCATGCATGAGGACGAAATGGCCTGGCTGGGTTTAGTCCTGAAGCAAAAAAGTGATGCGGTATTAAAAGCAGAAGTCGCTCTTACGGATTATCACAAAGCAGTTCTTGAGGCCACTGAAGCGTCCGTGGGTCTTAAATCAGACACTTCTGACACCCATGAACAACGGATTAATGCCCTGAGAAACAAACAGGTACAACTGGGCGGTGATGATGGTACTGGCGG
>NZ_JAHHPN010000315.1:0-1457 GCF_024606325.1 Endozoicomonas sp. ONNA1 | reverse complement strand
CTTGATGGCAGTCTGAATCTGCAACAATGGCTCCTCCACCCCAGCAGTGAAGTTTTTGATTCTGGGCAACCAGAGTTCGGATGGTAATGCTGGTATCCATCCTGTCGTTGCAGCTGATATAGCCTATTGCTCCGCAGTATACATTCCTGGCAACAGCTTCAAGTTCACGAATGATTTCCATGGATCTGATTTTAGGTGCACCGGTGACTGAACCGCCCGGGAAGGCAGATTCCATCAACTCAAGAATGCTGTGTTCCTGACTGAGTTCACCGGTCACTGTGCTGACCAAATGATGGACATTAGCATAACTTTCCAGTTCAAACAGTCTTGGAACGTTAATGCTTCCGGGTTTGCAGACTTTACCAAGATCATTTCTCAGAAGGTCAACAATCATCAGGTTCTCAGAGCGATCTTTTTCGCTGGCCAGTAATTCTTCAGCGTGGGCGAGATCTTCTTCAGGTGTTTTACCACGAGGTCTTGTACCTTTTATGGGGCGAGTTTCTACCTTGGAATCAGTCACTTTTATAAATCGCTCCGGCGAGTGACTCAGGACAGTAACATCAAGATGGGAGAGGTAAGCAGAATAGGGCGCGGGACTGACTTTTCTGAGATATTTGTAGGCCTGCCAGCAATCGCCATGATATCGACTGGTGAATTCCTGAGTCAAATTGACTTCATAGGTATCACCGGCAAGTATGTAGTCCTGCACTTTCTTAAAGGCCGATTCATACTCTGCTTCATTGATGGTGGTAGAAAATTTTTCCTGCAGTTGGAATGGCGCCGCACTCTCGGGCTTTGCTTTGTTATGAATGCGAGCAACAATGCTTTTCCGGTCATTGTCTGGCATATCAGGGTGACTGAAAAAAATGGTTTTTTGCTGTTGGTGATCGGAAATAATGGCCCAGTGGTAGAGGCCTACACTCATTAAAGGCACTTCCAGCTGTCGCGGCTGAATTTTTTCTGGCTCGGTCAAGCCACATAGTTCATAACCCCAGAATCCCAGTGCACCACCCGTGAAGGGTAAATCAGGATGCTCCACTTTTGACATGGTGGCCAGTAAATCATTCAGAATCTTGAACGGGGATTGATCACTCTGAATCCGACTTTCGCCGGATAGACGATTGATGGTCTTAGTGTGGTAATTGCCGTCAACAGTAACAACGGCCCAGGGGTCAGCCGTGATAATGTCATAGCGATTGTGTTGCTCTTTTGTGAAAGAGGGAGAACAGCTGTCAAGATAACAGGCCCAGGGTTGCGCGGTAAAAAGCTCGAAATAAGGGCTGGAGTCACTCATGTACTCCAGTTCAACGATGAATAGCTCTTTCATAGAAGGCATGAAAATCCCGGGTCAGATCAGACGCGCATTCTACCTTCAGAGTGTTGTCGGCGCTACGGACTTTTCTGCTGGTGGAGTGTGCGGGAGTGCTGTTAAGAGGCGAGTCGGGCGCTGAGGAAGC
>NZ_JAHHPN010000024.1:0-1709 GCF_024606325.1 Endozoicomonas sp. ONNA1 | reverse complement strand
AAAATTCCTGGGACCTCATGGCAATATAAAGATTAATTCTGTGCATTTTTCGCAGACACAGAGCTTTATGAAAAACATCATGAAGCCAAATGTTCTGCTGATGGAAGTTTCCCGGCCTGATGAAAATGGCTTTATGAGTCTGGGTCATATTGGTGCCCTGTTAGGCGACAGCGTTGTTGAAAGTACCGAAAAGGTTATAGTAGTTGTCAACGATCAGGTACCTTACCTTAAAGGTGAAAGTAACTTTATCCATGTGGATCAGGTTGACAAACTGGTTGAATGCAGCCACGAACTGCCCTTCGCGCCCCAGGCACAGCCAAGCGAACTGGAACAGAGTATTGCCAGCCACATTCTGTCTTACATTAATGATGGTGATACCATTCAAGTTGGTTTTGGCGGACTGTCAGTTTTCTCTGGAATGTACGACCGCTTATATTCATCAGGCCGGCCATTTTAGAAGTGGTCGGCGGAATAAGCGGGTTTAGTTCCAGCAGTGAGCGACTGACTCTTAAAACGAGGTTTTTTTGTTCAATCATTAGCAGTTTTTTCTGTACCAGTGATTCAGTTGCCTGAAGTAACTCCGGGTCACTGGTCCGCAAAGGCAGATCCAGCGCATCGACACTGAATTCTATTCGATACTGAGACATGGAGAATTTCAGAGTGCACTCCAACTTGTCCTTGAGTTTTTTATGGTATGTGGGTTGTTCAAATGGCAAGTGTATCGTTATTTCAGTTTCATGGTCCCAGCGTATTACCCTGGCAACTGCTGAGACCAGGGCCATCATGCCGTGTTTGGTCAGGTTGACCTGTTTATCGACAGCGTCATTGTCAATTAATAATAATGACGCTGTCCCGGCTGTTTCATTGAAGATGATTCGCGTGGTTGTCGTGATCAGTGACTGATAAGTTTCCAGTTTTTCAATTCGTTGCCTGAGTGATGCAGAGCTCCATAAGACAATACCCAGTGACTTGAAATCAAGCGGTTGCAGTGAAAGCCCCAGATCGACAGGCAACAGGGGTTCATCCGTCTGCTCTACGGCCCAGTAAAGCAACCTGCGAGCGCCATCGACAGGGATTGGCCTGTCGCAGTATGACCCGCTTTCAAGAGGAATATTAAAATGCTCGGGAGGTAATGGACTGACCCCATGTTTCTGTAGTTGCAGATTAATCAGGTCAAACCATCGTCCACTGACCGTTCCGCGGTACTTATTAATCACTTCCGATGATGAATCAGTAAAAGATGTTTTACGGTGCATAAATTTCTGGTTTGTTGTAAAGGTGTGCTGAGAACAAGCAAACTTGGTGGATTAACCTTCCGGCACGGCCTCGCGGTCCAGCGACAAAAGGCCCGACTGAACGAGCTGGAGTGCGGGTACCCGTGTACGCAATGATGATAATGTTTGCATCACTGCTGTTCAGCATTTTCAATGCCTGTTGCAGATTATACCGCTCAAAAACAGACTTGGAACTGATCTTTTCCTCATTCCAAAAGAGTAGTATGTGTCCTTGGATCTTGATGGATTACTTATGCGGCAGAAGACAGTGTCGCAGAACGAATATACGTATTTCTTATCGTGAAAAATATTTCATCCCTGAGTGTGAAGAAGAATTGTTTCAGTTGTTCATGGCTGATTGATGTAATTTACTGACAAATGTCTGGGGGAGCCCCTTCTTATTACCGTTTAATCCACAATGGCCTGTGGTCAGAG
>NZ_JAHHPN010000314.1:0-1071 GCF_024606325.1 Endozoicomonas sp. ONNA1 | reverse complement strand
CATCATCCATAATGACCACCGTCCCTGAACACAGAAACTTTTCGATTAATGCTTTCCAGGATGGCCTCAATAGCGGCGCCTTTTCATCGGAGCCACCCGGAGTCGTGCAATCAACATAGGTGATTTTCTTTTCGGTAGATATCCTGCCCTGACGCGAAACCAGAGTGACCGGTGCCAGTGCATTTACAAAGCGCTGATGCAGGGCAAAAATCAGCTCATGGATACTCCGGATCTGCTTGGCCTCTTTGGGATTCAGTGCCTGAAGGGAGGATCGGAGTTGATGACAGGCAGCCAGCCATTGATGAAATGATATCTGCCTGATTTCACCACCGTCCAGACTACGGACGATAGCTTTCAACCTGGATCGGATGGTCTTTTTCAGTGCCTTTAACCGGTTGATCAATTCCGGTAATTCAATCCGTAATGACTGAACCTCGAGTGCGCGGCTATCTCCCGCCAGTCCCAAGAATGCTTGGTACCCATCCAGAAGTGCTTCAGCCCCCTGAACCAGGCGTTCTACCCTGGCTCTGGTCTCCGCGAGCAACTTTGATCGTTGTGGCGACATACTCAGTTTTATCGGGTTTGCCAGACAATCCAGTCCAGCGCCGGGGGCAAAAAACGCCAACAGTCGGGCGTTTTGATCCGTAAGCCATTGAAAACCACTGGCGACCTGACGGAATGTGCCTTCAGGGGGGGACAAATCATCCCGCGAGGGGACAGCTCTGGCTAACGGCACATCAGAAAATGCAGAGGACAGGCTTGCGTGACTGGCCAGTTTTCCGCAAAGGTCACCGGCAACAATAAAGGCGCCATGCTCACCTTTGAAACGGGCGCAGGCCAGTGTCGCCTGTTGGCCAACCTGAGCGGCCACGGTCGTAAACTGGTCACCGGCCAGCATCAAGGTTTTTCGTTTCTGTTTCATGAGGATCGCTACATGATCATTGAATCCTCCTGTGGCAGTGACAAAGCCTCCTGCCCGCTCCAAAAAATCAGGCTCAAGCATCCAGTCTTCAGCGTATTGGGCCACAACAATGGCGCCCTCTGGCATAGAGCCTGCCGCTTGTTTTCTGG
>NZ_JAHHPN010000313.1:0-2894 GCF_024606325.1 Endozoicomonas sp. ONNA1 | reverse complement strand
GCATTGTGATTTAGCTGCATAAGTTGAGGCGACATCTACCTTGAAAGTTACCGATACGCACGTTGCAGGTATTACATTGAAGATAAATTGCGTCGACGGTAGAAATACCTGCAAACATTTCAAATGCTTTGATTCCCTTCATTTTGCCTACTTTACACCTAAATTCTGCACAATTCAGGGCAAGCTCCATATTTGTGTAAATTACACCATGGCTTCCATCTTCATTGTTTATAGTTGGGACATTAATTGGATTGTCTTTTCCAGTCGTAATTATGTGCTCAACTTTATCTGTGCTTACAGGAGTATCTCTACCACCTGTTTCTAGTAAAAAGAAATATACCCATTCTTTCATTAGCAACTGGAGAAACTTCTCTAGTTTTTCAGAGTCATTCTCATCTACCACTTCTTCAAATAAATTCTCTAAATCCAAGAACCTAACTCTCTATCTTTGACGCATAACGCATGCGTGTGGGGCGCCGCCAAAAGCGGCGTCCCAGGCAGCTTGCTGCCGACACTACGCACTTGTTATGTGGCTACTTAATTTTGAACTCTGTCTCTAACTGCCATGAACAAGCCTGCGTCATAAATGGTTAATTCGTCTTTATCATTATCAACCATTGCAACTTTAATCCATTCTCCAGTTTCTGGATGCTTAAAGAATTCTTCTTTTGGAGTGCCTGACTTTTTGTTAGCTATAAATTTACTTGGTATTAGTATTGGGTTGCCATTACTATCTTCATATGACATAAAAATCATTAATGAAAAATTTTCTTCATCAATATCATTAGCAATAATTCTGTGAATATACATTTCACTATTGGTTTTTGGTAAAAAAATCAATTCATTTTCATTTTGTAACTTTTTAATAAAAGTTGAAAGTTCCTTTTTGAAATCTTTACCATTTTTAAATAGATAGACTTCTCGTTTGAAGTCACCTTTAATGACTTCTGAGGTGCTTGTGTTTTGAGTTTCGGTTTTTATTTCCGGGGCTTTACGAATCAAACCCATTAAACCGAACGTAAAAATCAAGATTGCAAATATAACTGTGACAATTTTATTCATAGAAGCACACGTTGCAAAAGACCACGTTATATCAAAATTACAAAAACATTTTGATAAGGGATTTCTACCAGAATAATGCGTACTTTGTGCCTGATTGCTGCCACATAACGCTAAATTCAGGGGCTGCGCCGCAGGCGCAGTCCCCTGGAATTTTTTGTTATGTGCGTTTACGATGTGAAATACCAATTTAGACCAACCCGGTCATTGGTTTCAGTACAAAGTGTGTTTTTGCTTGCACTTTTTCCATCTTTACCAGAAACCATCGCACCAAAGCTTGGTTTAATTCCTTGCTTTCTATAAATACTCACATCTGCACATAGCTGATCTCCTTCTTGATATTTTTTCAAGACAGTAACTGAGCCAAATGTATCACCACCTGCATGCCATACTGATTTCTTTTTGGAATTATTAGTCAATGCCTCATGTAATGTTTTTGATGCTAGAAGCTGCTCGTATTGTGAAAGGTTTTGAAAACCTGAAATCGATGTTATTTGACTAGACAAATCATCATAGAGCGACTCTAATTCTTTTAATTTCTCAAACTTCGTAAATTCTTTGCCTTTAAATTTAATAGAAGGTATATCACGAACTCGCGTAGATATCTTTTCGACAAACTGCTCCATATCGATCGTTTCTTTAGGTTCAATTACATTGATGAAAACCTCATTATTCGTAGACCTATAATTTGTTACAAAACCCTCTGCAATAAAATTAATTTTGCTACGGTCTTTGCTCCAGCAAATTGAATTTCTGTAATCACCGCCCAATTCCTTGCAATGATCCATGAAACTAACAATAAAATTATCAAGCGAGGAGAATGATGGAACATAAGTTAAATAATACTGATGATAAAAATCATTGCTCTCAAGCGTTGCTTTTTTATCAACATATAATTTTTCTAGCAGCGCAGCACCGTCTTTAACTTCAATCATTGTTTTTGTTATTAGTTCTGTAGGCCCTGTTGGTGCTGGAGAATTGTCACTTCCAGTACTAGAAACACCCATTGTTTTGCAGCCAGAAAGTAACATTGTAGTTGCTGCTGCAAGTAATCCGTGTTTTATTTTCATTGCAATAATCCTTTAGAAATTTTTTATAATTTTTGAAAAAAACCTTCATTCTTACTTCATCTTTAGTACTCCTCTAACATTTTTGATTAGCACATAACGCCAAAATCAGGTGCGCCGTAGGCGTCACCTGGATTTTTTTGTTATGTTGCTGTTGGGTGCTGGTAAATATGCCATATACCACCACGAAACTCTGTAGCTTTGCTAAAAACTGCACCTACAGATTCAGCAAGTTTTATAGATGGAATATTTTCTGAATTTATGAAGCTAATCAATGGCAAATTTGGTATGTGTTCTCTGCCAGCAACTTGCACTGCGATAGTTGCTTCCTTAGCGTAACCTTTACCCCAATATCTTGGAGCCAAAGCCCATTTTATTTCTGGCGCTGGCCAATCATTGGGATACCAGAAACCAACAGGCCCAAGGACTTTACCAGAATCCTTACTCACTACAGCATACGGCCCATATTTTCTGATTTGCCAATGACCGATCATACCGCACATAGTTCGCCAAGTTTCACCTTCAGTGAATTCCCGACCAGTTGTAAATTTTGTTGCAACAGTATCGGAATAATATTCATGAAGATCTCTCCAATCATCATCTTGGAATTGCCTGAGAATTAATCGCTCTGTTTCTAATTCAGAAGGTACAAGAAAATCCATCTACTTGATAACTCCTTTGATTGGATTGCAACATAACGCCTGTGTGTGGGGTGCCGCCACAGGCGGCATCCCAGGCAGCTTGCTGCCGACACCACGCTTTTGTTAG
>NZ_JAHHPN010000312.1:0-1094 GCF_024606325.1 Endozoicomonas sp. ONNA1 | reverse complement strand
ATACGAGATCCTGAGATGTCTCGTGGGCTCGGAGATGTGTATAAGAGACAGTTTATTACCTGTGTAGAGCCGGGCGCACTGGTGAATTGCTGGGAGCCTGAAATTGATCTTAAAGTGTTTCACGTGAAACAGGGAACTGTGAACCTGAAATCTGGGCGTGAGATTCGCCAGGCTGAATCGCTGGAGAAATCGCTGGAGAAAGAGTATGAGTGAACAAAATTACGATGCGTCCAATATTAAAGTGCTGAAAGGCCTCGATGCAGTTCGTAAGCGTCCAGGAATGTACATTGGTGATACGGATGACGGTACCGGACTTCACCACATGGTGTTTGAAGTGGTAGATAACTCGATCGATGAAGCCCTGGCAGGCTTCTGTGATGAAATTGCAGTTATTATCCACCCGGATGAATCCATAACCGTTCGTGATAACGGTCGGGGAATCCCGGTAGATATCCACGAAGAAGAAGGTGTGTCTGCCGCTGAAGTGATCATGACGGTACTTCATGCGGGGGGGGGAAGTTTGATGATAACACCTATAAAGTCTCTGGTGGTCTTCACGGTGTCGGTGTATCCGTAGTAAATGCCCTTTCCAAAGAGCTTAAACTGACCATCCGCAGAAATGGTCAGGTTCATCAGCAGATCTATGCGCACGGTGTTCCACAGGAACCTATGAAGGTGATTGGAGAAACTGAAAAGAGCGGTACAGAGGTTCATTTTGTTCCCTCTGAGGAAACCTTCTCCAACATCCAGTTTAGCTATGACATTTTGGCTAAAAGGCTGAGGGAACTCTCTTTCCTGAACTCTGGCGTCTTTATTCGACTGATTGATGAGCGTTCGGGGAAAGAAGACCAGTTTCGCTATGACGGAGGCCTGAGTGCATTCGTTGAATATCTGAATACCAATAAAACCAATATCAACAAGGTCTTCCACTTCACGAAAGTAAGGGAAGATGGCATTGGTGTAGAGGTGGCATTGCAGTGGAATGATGGCTTTCAGGAAAACATTTTCTGCTTTACCAACAACATTCCTCAGCGTGATGGGGGGACCCACCTTGCTGGCTTCAGAGCCGCGCTGACCCGTAACCTGAACAACTA
>NZ_JAHHPN010000311.1:0-1399 GCF_024606325.1 Endozoicomonas sp. ONNA1 | reverse complement strand
GTCCTTTCCAACCGAGGATAAATACTGACTTTGAAGGAACAGTCATGCACTCTACTGATAACCATTCCAGGATTGACTCTTCAGCCCCGCCGACACCTAAGCAACCTCGATTGGAGGAAGCACCAAAGGGTGTCAGTCTGGGCAGGGAGGTTACTGTAAAGGACAAAATTGAAGCAACATTATTCCATTTGCCCGAAGAGATACATGCCAAAATTATTCGCTATTTGGATTTTCGAGGGGTGACAGCTTTAACAAGGGTATGCAAACAGCTTCACAAGCTTGTAAAAAACGATAAGGCTCTGGAAAGAGCATGGTATCGTCGGCTTCCATCACTAAACCAATATCAACTAAAGACCATTGTTACGACAAAAGATGAACAACAACTCCGTGATTGGTTGAAGCCGTTTGCGGATATAGGCACTATCGGGTCACTCATAAAACAACAAAAGAATGTTTATTTTCCTGTTCAGTTAGTTTTCACCAACAGTAAACTGATGTCTCAATGTGAAAAATTCAAGTTGGTGGAAAAAACCGAAATTACCCGTACCCGTCCACGCTCTATCACCACGGCCAGTTTCAGCACTGATGGCCGCCATGTGGTGACTGCCGGCTATGACAAAACAGTGAAAATCACTGGCCAGAAGCCCGATGGATCATGGATAGAAACAGCCACCGTTTCCCACGGTGGTTGGGTCGGATCAGCCACCTTCAGTGTCGATAGCCGTAAGATGGTCACCGGGAGTGACGATCGCACGGCGAAAATCTGTGTTCAGGAGGACGATGGATCATGGGATGTAAAAGCCACTATTCTCCATAATCATGGGGTCACCTCGGCCTCATTCAGTGCCGATAGCTGCCATGTAGTGACCGCCAGTTTGAGTAATGAGGTGAAGATTTACAGCCAGGAGACCGATGGCTCATGGGAAGCAAAATACAGCATTAACCACAATGCTCCGGTCTCGTCGGTTAGCTTTAGCGCCGATGGGCGTCATTTGGTGATCCTGAGTGAAGATAACAATGCAACCCTCTACAGTCAGGATGATGGATCATGGAAAGTCAATGCCACCATTCACCACGATGATATAATCTACTACTACACTTTCAGCACCAATGGCCGCCACCTGGTAACCGCCAGCGCCGATCACAGAGCAATCATCTATGGCCTGCAGGACAATGGATCCTGGGAAGAAATGACCACCATTATTCATGATTATTGGGTCAAATCAGCCAACTTCAGCGCCGATGGCCGTTATGTGGTAACTACCAGTGATAGCAAGGCAAAAATCCATGGCCTGCAAACCGCTGAGTGGGTATTAAAAGACACCATTCAACACCAAGAGGTGGTTACCTCCGCCAGCTTCAGCGCCGATAGCCGCCATCTGGTAACGACCAGTGAGGA
>NZ_JAHHPN010000310.1:0-1461 GCF_024606325.1 Endozoicomonas sp. ONNA1 | reverse complement strand
CAATGACCTCAATGTTTTGAACTTTCATTCTAAAACCGGTTCTAAGCTTTCAATCCATTTTAAATGCCCTTACCAAGAAGATAAAACTGACTTTGAAGGAACAACCATGGACCCTAAGGACAACCATCCCGGTATTGATGTTTCACTCTCGCCAACAGCACCCAAGCGAGCTCGATTGGAGGAAGCACCAAAGGGTGTCAGTTTGGGCAGGGAGGTTACTGTAAAGGACAAAATTGAAGCAACATTCTTCCATTTGCCCGAAGAGATACATGCCAAAATTATTCGCTATTTGGAATTTCGAGGGGTGACCGCTTTAACAAGGGTATGCAAACAGCTTCACAAGCTTGTAAAAAACGATAAAGCTCTGGAAAGAGCATGGTATCGTCGGCTTCCTTCACCACACCAATATCAACTAAGAACCATTGTTACGACAAAAGATAGTCAACAACTCCGTGACTGGTTGAGGTCGTTTGCGGATATCAGCACTATCGAGTCACTCATAAAACAACAAGGGAATGTTTATTTTCCTGTTCAGTTAGTTTTTACCAACAGCAAACTAATGGCTCAATGTGAAAAATTCAAGCTGGTGGAAAAAACCGGAATTACCCATCTACATAATATCCACACAGCCAGTTTCAGCGCTGATAGTCGCCATGTGGTGACCGCCGGCTATGACAATACAGCGCAAATCACTGGCCAGAAGCCCGATGGATCATGGGCAGGAAAAGCCAACATTTCCCATACTGAGTGGGTCAAATCAGCCACCTTCAGTGCTGATGGTCGTAAAATAGTGACCGGCAGTAAAGATCGCATGGCGAAAATCTGTGTTCAGGAGGACGATGGATCGTGGGAAGTAAAAGCCACCATTCTTCATAATGATTGGGTCTCCTCAGCCACCTTCAGTAGCGATAGCTGCTACGTAGTGACCGCCGGTTGGGATGGCAAGGTGAAAATCTACGGCGAGGGGACCCATGGATCATGGGAAGCAAAATACACCATTGACCACAATGCTATAGTCTCTTCGGCCAGCTTTAGCGCCGACAGGCGTCATTTAGTGATCGTGAGTGAAGATAGAAATGCAACTGTCTACAGTCAGGAGGATGATGGATCATGGAAAGTCAATGCCACCATTTCCCATGACGGGGTAATCCACTCGCACACCCTCAGCACCTGTGGCCGCCGCCTGGTAACCACCAGCGAAGATCACAGAGCAATCATCTATGGCCTGCAGGACAATGGATCATGGGGAGAAATGACCACCATTGTTCATGATGATCAGGTTCACTCAGCCGACTTCAGCGCCGATGGCCGTTATGTGGTGACTATCAGTGATAGCAAAGCAAAAATCCATGGCCTGCAAACCGCTGGGTGGGTAGTGAAAGACATCATTGAACACCAAAAAGAGCTTACCTCCGCCAGCTTCAGCGCCGATAGCCGCCATCTGGTAACGACCAGTGAGGA
>NZ_JAHHPN010000309.1:0-11359 GCF_024606325.1 Endozoicomonas sp. ONNA1 | reverse complement strand
TTGTATTAGATAGTTTTAGATTATAATAGATTATTGCGAACTGTTTTTAACCCAATCAATATGCGAGCACGCCATAAACATCGGAGCCTCTCTGGCCAATCTTGCCGGATAACGTTCTTCGCTTTCGCCCCTTTGATTTCTTGTATTTGCCAATAGTCCATTGAACCAGTGTGACTCCAGATAGTTCAGAGCCGCCTTCAATGCTGATGTGTGGAACGCCCCACGGTAAAAACAAGATCACTCACCGTAATAAGCTTTCTTCAACAAATCTTCCAGCTCAGAGACCAGTGGCATTCTTGGGTTGGCCGTTGTGCACTGATCTTCAAAAGCATGATCCGCCAGCATTTTGACCTTTTCCATAAACCCTTTCTCGGAAATACCCAATTCTCTCAGAGACGAAGGCATCTCTACCCGTTTCATCAACTGACGAACCGCATTAGCCAGAGATTTAACTCCTTCTTCAGCAGTTTTGCAGGGCAGGCCGAGAGCCTTGGCCACTTCAGCATATTTCTCATGGGCAATGTAATGATCGTATTTCGGGAAAGAAGCTACCTTGGATGGATTGGGACAACCGTTGTACTCAATCACATGAGGCAACAACAGCGCATTGGCAAGACCATGGGGAACATGGAACTCGTGCCCCAGTTTATGAGCCATCGAGTGATTGATACCCAGAAAGGCGTTGGCAAAGGCCATACCAGCAATGCAGGAAGCATTATGCATCTTTTCTCTGGCCACCTTATCAGCTTCTTCGTAGGATTTGGGCAGATACTCAAAAACCATCTGAGTCGCCTTCATAGCCAGCGCATCCGTATAATCAGAGGCCATCACAGAGACATAAGCTTCCAGTGCGTGAGTCAGGACATCCAGACCTGTGTCTGCGGTCACCTTTTTAGGCACCGTCAGCACCAGATTCGGGTCCAGAATGGCTACATCAGGCGTTAACTCGTAGTCGGCCAGAGGATACTTGATGCCTTTTTCTTTATCGGTAATGACGGCAAAGGAAGTCACTTCAGAGCCGGTTCCGGAAGTGGTGGGAATAGCCACCAGTCTGGCTTTCTTGCCCAGTTTCGGGAACTTGTATACCCGCTTGCGGATATCGAAGAACTTCTGGGCCATACCCGCAAAGTCAGCTTCTGGCTGTTCGTAGAACAACCACATACCCTTGGCTGCATCAATGGGTGAGCCGCCACCCAGAGCAATCACAACGTCGGGATTGAAAAGCGCCATATCCTCGGCACCCTCACGAATAGTCGCCAGACTTGGATCGGCCTCAACCTGATTAAACACCCTCACCTGCACTGGCACCGGGCGTTTCCTCAGGTGGTAACGAATCTTCTCAACATAGCCCAGATCCTGAATCACTTCGTCAGTTACGATAAACACACGAGAGATGTCGGGCATTTTTTCGAGGTACTGTAGAGAGTTGGCTTCGAAATAGATTTTTCTGGGCACCTTGAACCACTGCATGTTAACCCTGCGCTTGGCAACACGCTTGACGTTGATCAGGTTAACCGCAGAAACGTTGGACGTCGTACTGTTCCCGCCATAAGTGCCACAGCCCAGAGTCAGGGAAGGCATGTTGGTGTTATAAATATCACCAATGGCACCGTGGGTGCTTGGCGAGTTAATGATGATACGACCGGCCTTCATCGCCAGCGAGAACTCATCAATCACATCATCATTCTGGGCGTGCAGAACAGCCGAATGCCCCAGACCGCCAAAATTCAGCATCTGATCGGCCAGCTCAATCCCATGCTGGGTATCTCTGGCCTTGAGAAAACCGAGTACCGGTGAGAGCTTCTCGCGGGACAGAGGAAACTCAGGTCCGACCCCTTCAATCTCAGCCGCAATCACCCTTGTCTCCTGCGGTATTTTGATCCCTGCCAGCGCCGCAATATCGGATGGTTTCATACCCACAATCTTACTGTTGACATGGCCATCAATAATGACCACCTCAGACAGACGATCGGTCTCTTTGGGAGAGGTGAAATAGACATTAAGCCTCTTCATTTCTTCCTTGAAAGAAGCGTAAACTTCGTCGTGTACTATGGCAGCCTGTTCGGACGCACAGATCATGCCGTTGTCAAAACTCTTGGACAGCACCAGATCATTGGCGGCCTGCTTGATATTGGCAGTGCGATCAATAACACAGGGCACATTACCCGGCCCCACCCCCAGGGCCGGTTTGCCAGAGGAATAAGCGGCTCTGACCATACCTGAACCACCGGTGGCGAGAATAACTGAGATCTCGGGATGGGTCATCAACTTCTGAGTCGCCTCCAGCGATGGATGCTCTACCCAGAGTATGCAATCTTCAGGCGCTCCTGCCTCAGTAGCTGCATCGCGAACAATTCTTGCCGCTTCTGTTGAACACTGTTGAGCCGAAGGGTGAAAAGCAAAAACAATAGGGTTACGTGTCTTGGCAGAAATAATGGACTTGAACATGGTGGTAGAGGTGGGGTTTGTCACGGGTGTAATACCACAGACAACACCGACGGGTTCAGCCACCAGCATGAAATCCTCCTCCTCATTGTCCTCAATCACACCGACGGTTTTATCGTATTTGATTGAGTGGTAGATGGACTCAGTCGCAAAGATATTTTTGGTGACCTTATCTTCGAGGATTCCCCTTCCGGTTTCCTCAACGGCCATTCTTGCCAGCTCCATGTGAGCAGACTGGCCTGCCAGAGCCATAGCCCGAGTCACCCGGTCCACGTCTTCCTGATTGAGCTTAAGGTACTTTTCTCTTGCTATCCCGGCTAGCTTGAGCAGACTATCGAGCTGTTCATCCACACTGGACGTAGTGTCGTGTTTTTTCTCCTTAGCCTTGACTGCTGGTTTTTTACTCGCCATGAGAATCACCTCGCACTGTCGTTTATTAAGACATCATCGTTCGTTAAGACTCAGTTCGTTAAGACATAGTTCGATCGAAATACTTTTACCCTTCGGCACTGCGTCCGGGTGTTCGCGCTCTGACCGGAAAATGTTTATTGGCTGACTTTCTGTAATGAGCCTCAGGAAAAGAGGGGCTCACGCCCCCTGGCTGTTAACCGACAAACGCATCAAGGGCTGTCTGAACATCCCCGGTAGTAGGTTGATTCATCACCTCATCGGCCAGTTTGTGCAACGCTTCGAAACGCTGCTCTCTGAGCACTTTCTTAACCCTGGGAATCGACGTGGCACTCATACTGAACTCATCCAGCCCCAGACCCGCAAGTATCAGGGCTGCACGTTCATCGCCGGCCATTTCTCCACACATACCGGTCCACTTGCCTGCTTTATGAGAACAATCAATCACTCGCTTTATGGAGCGCAGCACGGCGGGTGCCATAGGGTTATAGAGATCAGCAATCATTTCATTGCCACGATCGACAGCCAGCACATACTGAGTCAGATCATTGGTGCCGATACTGAAAAAGTCCACTTCTTCAATCAGCAGGTCAGCGACCATAACAGCAGCAGGAGTTTCCACCATGATGCCTATTTCAACATGATCGTCAAAACTCACACCTTCATGACCAAGCCCGGCCTTGACGTCTGCCACTATGGCCCTCAGACGTCGGGCTTCTTCCACAGAAATGACCATGGGAAACATGATCTTCAGCCTGCCAAAAGCACTGGCCCTGAAAATGGCTCGTAACTGGGTGTTAAGAATGTCAGGCTTGTCAAAGCACATTCGAATGGCTCGCCAGCCGAGAAATGGGTTCAGTTCCTTAGGCAGATCCAGATAGGGCAGCTCTTTGTCACCACCGATATCCAGAGTGCGGATAATCACCGAACGACCGCCCATAGCTTCTGCAACGCTCTTATAAGCCTCGAACTGCTCTTCTTCCGAAGGCATTTGAGTGCGGTCCATAAACAGGAACTCGGTTCTGTAGAGACCCACACCCTGAGCACCATGGCGTTCAGCCCCTTCAACATCCTTGACCGTGCCAATGTTGGCACAGACTTCGAAGGTTTTCCCGTCAAGCGTTTCACAAGGGAGATCTTTAAGCTTGGCCAACTCAATGCGTTCTTCATCCAGCTGTTCCCGGAGAGTTCGGTAGTAATCCAGAGCAGAGGCATCAGGATTCACCAACACTTTATTGTTGATAGCATCCAACACTATCATGTCACCACTCTGGATTCTGTCAGTCGCCACCCTGGCCCCGACAATGGCAGGCAGTTCAAGGGAACGAGCCATGATGGCAGAGTGAGAAGTACGACCACCGACGTTGGTCACAAAACCCCAGACCTTTTCGAGATCGATCTGGGAAGTATCAGAAGGCGTCAGATCATCTGCTATAAGAATGGAACCTTCTTCCACTTCCTCCAGGGAAGTCACAGGAATACCCAGCAAATTCTTCAGCATCCTGCGTCCCACATCCCTGATATCCGCCACACGCTCACGCAGATAAGGGTCGTCCAGCTCTTCCAGCATACTGACATTGACCGCAATGGCTTCATTCAGTGCCGCGTCTGCTGGCTTCAGAGAGCGAATTGCAGAAACAACTTCTTCTTCCAGTTCTTCGTCTGTTGCCACCAGAATGTGACCTTCAAAGACCTCTGCCTCTTCTTCTCCCAGCTTGTCCGCAGTTTTGTCACGAATGGCTTCAAGCTGCTCAACAGTGCTATCCCTGGCCTGCCTGAAGCGAGCAATATCCGCCTCCACCTCAGCTTTGTCGAGAACGCCATCGCTGATCTGTATTTCGACCTCTTTCAGCACAAAGGCGTTACCAATGGCCACGCCGGAAGACGCAATAATGCCTGAAAACATGATCCTACCCACTCAAAAAATTATCTACTGAGAAAAACAGCTCGCCCTGCCTCATTTGATAGTGAAAGATGACGCAAACTATTTTTTCCAAGCTCTTGGCCGCACAGCTACCGGATTATCCGTTTTATAACTTACAGGATACAACTGGCAATCAATCACACAAACTCTGACAAAAATCGACAAATTATTTCAAGATATACATCCTGATATGGCACTCATTCCAAGCGTCACTACTCTTAACGAAACCCACTGCAGGCCCACTCCAAGATAGTGCATCATCAAATCAATCGCCTGCCGTTTAATGAATGAGTCTCAACGAAGTAAACACTTTCAACAAGTGTTTTTAAAAGCTTTTAAGCCATACAAAACCCTTTGCTATATAATGTTTTTTCATTAATAGACGAACTCAATCAATTAATATCAAAACTTGTTTCCAGATGGCGGTGTTAGTTAGTACTTAAATCCCCAAAAAAAAGTGTGACACTTCGTTTCGGAAAATACCAAAAACCATCCACACTTCTCACGAAAAATTGCTTCACACCCTAATAGGATTGATTTCCAGTCAATATACGCATTATTACCTAACACCCGACAAACGGGGCGCTGAAAGGCGAATTTCAGGGCATACATCAATAAAACGTCGAGAATGTTCAGCCCCCCCTGCCCGAAACCTCTTTCACTAGGCGACAAACTTATTTTAATCACGGCGCAAGACAACGGCATCGCCAGCGGCCCCGGTGCGACCCAATAGCCGGTTCAGGATTTCCCGAAAGTAGCGGTCTACGCTGGTTGATAGTGAAGGGAATGACATAACGATCCTTGTTCTATACTCTGCTGTGATTCAAGAGGTGCCACATCATGGATAATGATCAAAAAACACTGTACCAGTCCGACTTTTACCGCTGGAAAAAACTGCAAAAACAACACTTGCAAAACCGTGAGTTCGACCGGCTCGACCTTGATAACCTGATTGAAGAAGTAGACGAAATGAGCAAAAGCGAGCGCCATACACTGGAATCCCATCTGGTTATTCTGGTGCTGCACCTGCTCAAATACCAATACCAAACCTTCGTGATTAACCCTAACCTGTATGAACCTAAAGAGTTCAGAAGCTGGTATGACAGTATTTCCCAGTCACGTCTGGCCATCAGCCGGTTAATCCGAAAAAACCCGTCCCTGAAGCACGAACAGGATGACGCCTTGATAGAGTGCTACCCCGATGCCAAATACGCTGCCATCCGTGAAATGAATAAATACCTGCGGGAGAATCACCAACTGGATCACACCAGCTTCCCTGATAGCTGCCAGTGGACCTTCGATAACATTATGGTGGATGATATTCTGCCGGATACCGCACCCTGATAAACTGAATAGACTGGCTGAGATTAACGGGAATCACACCATGAATAATGATCAAAAAACACTTTATGAGTCCGACTTCTATAGCTGGACTAAACAACATGCTCAACTCATTAAAGAACGTCGGTTTGACAAACTTGATCTCGATAACCTTGCTGAAGAAGTGGAAGATATGGGGTTGAAGACATTCTTAAACTCCCTCTCTTTATAACTGGAGACAGATAAAGTTTTTTTGTTAGACTTCAGGCAAGCCAAGTTTCAAACCTCTGATTTAATTTGCATCGCGGTATAAACCATTCAGTTTGTATGACTCGGAAAATAAAGTGTTATCCAACTCCATGACTGGATAACACTCCAACTGATTCAGGGTCAGTTCCCCATACCACTGATGGAGGAAACCTTTATGGCACTGGTATCCATGACTGAAATGCTGAAGAAAGCCCTGGAAGGCAAGTACGCGGTTGGCCAGTTCAATATCAACAATCTGGAGTGGACTCAGGCTATCCTGACCGCTGCCCAAAAAACCCGGTCTCCTGTTATTCTCGGCGTATCGGAAGGCGCGGCTCGTTACATGGGTGGCTTTAAGGTGATTACCGCCATGGTAAACGCCTTGATGGAAAGCATGGAAATTACTGTACCGGTTGCCATCCATCTGGATCACGGCTCCAGCATTGAAAAATGTAAAGAAGCCATCGAAGCCGGCTTCTCGTCTGTAATGATCGACGGCTCTCATGGCCCATTCGAAGAGAATGTTGCCATGACCAAAACCGTGGTTGACTATGCCCACGCCCGCGGTATATCGGTCGAAGCGGAGCTGGGTGTTGTTGGTGGTCAGGAAGACGACGTTGTTGCAGATAACTGCATCTACGCTGATCCACAGGAATGTAAAGAGCTGGTTGAACGCACCGGTGTAGATTGTCTGGCTCCAGCCCTGGGCTCTGTTCATGGCCCCTACAAAGGTTTGCCAAACCTGGGCTTCGATGAGATGTTGCAGGTTAAAGAAATGACCGGTGTTCCCCTGGTTCTGCACGGCGGCACAGGCATCCCGACGGCCGATATCCGGAATGCCATCAGCCGTGGCACTGCCAAGATCAATGTCAACACAGAAAATCAGATCGCCTGGACTAACATGGTTCGCAAGGTACTGGCTAATGACGCCGACGTTTACGATCCACGTAAAGTCATCGGCCCGGGTAAAGAAGCCATCGTTGAAACCGTCATGGGTAAAATCCGTGAGTTCGGCTCCGAAGGCAAAGCCTGATTTATCAGCCCGGTAGCCAGGGCTACCGGGACTTGCTGTTCGCCCGCCACTTTCTTGTCTAAACTGCTTTGCAAATACTCAAAGCCGTTGATGTTTTGCACCGCCCCCAAGAAACAGGGATAATAGCCGTCGAATTCAACCACCCCTTGATTAGCAGGAGCAGGCAATGGCCCTGATCAGCTTGCGTGAAATGCTCGACCATGCCGCAGAAAACAACTACGGCGTTCCCGCATTCAATGTCAATAACCTTGAACAGATGCGCGCCATCATGGAAGCTGCCGACGAGACGGACTCCCCCGTCATCGTTCAGGCTTCTGCCGGTGCCCGTAAATACGCAGGTGCCCCCTTCCTGAGACACCTGATTCTGGCAGCCACGGAAGAGTTCCCCCACATACCGGTGGTTATGCACCAGGATCACGGCACCAGCCCCGCTGTCTGTCAACGCTCCATCCAGCTTGGCTTCACTTCCGTGATGATGGATGGCTCACTGAAAGACGATGGCAAAACCCCGTCTTCCTACGAATACAATGTTGACGTAACTCGTCGCACGGTAGAAATGGCACACGCCTGTGGTGTTTCTGTGGAAGGCGAACTGGGTTGCCTGGGCTCTCTGGAAACCGGACAGGCCGGTGAAGAAGACGGCGTCGGCGCCGAAGGCACCCTGTCACACGACCAGTTGCTGACAGATCCGGATGAAGCGGCAGATTTTGTAAAGGCCACTCACGTGGATGCTCTGGCCATTGCCTGCGGTACCAGCCACGGCGCCTACAAGTTCACTCGCCCACCGACAGGCGATATTCTGGCGATCGACCGCATTCGTGAAATCCACCAGCGCATCCCGAACACCCATCTGGTGATGCATGGTTCGTCTTCTGTTCCCCAGGAATGGCTGAAAGTCATCAACGAAAACGGTGGGCAAATCCCTGAAACTTACGGTGTACCGGTTGAACAGATTCAGGAAGGCATTCGTCACGGCGTTCGCAAGGTCAATATTGATACCGATCTTCGTCTGGCTTCTACAGGTGCCATCCGCCGCTTCATGACTGAAAATCCTTCTGAATTTGACCCACGCAAATATTTCGCAGTGGCCACCAAAGCCATGAAAGATATCTGTATCCAGCGTTATGAAGCGTTCGGCGCTGCAGGTCAGGGTTCAAAGATCAGCAACACCAGCCTGGAAAGCATGTTCGTTCGTTACGGTAAAGGTGAGCTGGATCCAAAAATCCAGTAAAGCAACCGTTGCTTGATGTTGCTTGATCAAGAAAGCCAACTTCGTCCGGGGTTGGCTTTTTTCATGCTCAAACTGTTTTAGATCATTCAACTCTACTGGTAAAGAATGTTATAAAACACTGCACAATTCTTTACTGCCCTATTTTTATCTGAAACAGACCAATGTCTAAAAAGAACCGGTACGTTAAACGAACCGGATTCTGCTCATGCAATAGAGGCGGTTCAGATTTAGTTTCAACGCAGTCACTAAGACAGATTCAGGAGTGAGCCATGCTGTTTGGGTTGGATATCGGTGGAACCAAAATGGAGCTGGCTGTTTTTGATCATGAGCACAACAAACACGTCAACAAACGTGTACCCACACCGACAGACTCCTACGATGCGTTTAAAAATGCCATCCGGGAGCTGGTTCTCGAAACCGATCGTGAATTAGACACACGGGGTAGCTTAGGTATTGGTATTCCGGGATTTATTAATCCGGATACCGGCAAGGCTCAGTGCGCCAATGTTCCCTGTGCCAACGGCCAGAACCTGAAGGTTGATCTTGAATTGCTTCTGGATCGTCCCATCAAAATTGAAAATGATGCCAACTGTTTTGCTCTGTCAGAAGCCATTGGCGGAGCAGGCGATAACATCCCTACGGTTTTTGGTGTGATTCTCGGAACCGGTTGCGGTGGCGGTCTGTACATCAACGGCAAGCTTCATGATGGCAGCAACAACCTGGCAGGTGAATGGGGACACACGCCATTGCCTTATCATGTTTTCAAACTGGCTGGCGAAGACTTTCCCATTGTTAGGTGTGGCTGCGGCATGCACGGCTGTCTGGACAACTACCTGTCGGGCAGGGGTCTGGAACTGACGTATAAGCATGTTGCCGGTAAGCCCCTGCCAGGCAAAGACATAGTACAGCTGTTCCGCCATCATGATAATCAGGCGGAACGGGCTGTTGAGATTTATTGTGAACTGCTTGCTTCCGGATTGGGCGCCATGATCAACATTCTGGACCCTGGTGTCATTGTTCTGGGTGGCGGTCTGTCAAACATTGACGAACTCTACGAGCTGGTGCCTCCCTTACTGCCGAAGTACACCCTGAACATCGGACAACTGCCCGAGATTCGCAAGGCAAAATTCGGCGATGCCGGGGGTGTTCGTGGAGCTGCTATGCTGAACGCCTGAGTTTTAAGCAAGACCTATTCTTTATTACAATTTCTAAAAAAGGGTCTATGCTTTCCCGCATAACTTATTCCTCTTAAAAAGGACTAACTATGATACCTTCCCGGGGGCATGCAGGACGCTTGGGCTGCAATAAACTGTCTTCAAAAGCCAGATGCCTGAAGATCAAACTCATCGGCGCCATTCAGCTCATTACACTACTCAGCTTCTACTTTCACACTTCGGTACAGGCGAACGAAGGTATGCGGATGAGTGAAACCCATGAAAACTGCCATAAAGCCATGCGGGATCGCCATCACTACAACCCATTTCATTTTCCCAAACATCTGACATGCGAAACCATCCATATCACCTGGGAGGGTGCGTATTTCGAGAAGACCGTTTTCGTGCCTCCTAACAAATTGATACACACCTGCACCTGGCACCCACCTGCCTGGGACCACCCTTCCGAAAATACCTCTGTGAAAGCCCTGCCCCCTGATTGTCAGGCACTGTCATCCGGCAGCCGGTACCGTAAAATACCCGAATACCCGATCATACCCATCAATGATGATATCTATCTTCATCCCGAGCAGACCCTTTCAGAACTCATTACCTATGGCCTATACAACGGTGGCAACCTGGTTCAGATGTTCTTGCACGGCATGATCTATAAGAAAATATGGGAAAACTATCAGCTGTCCGGCGGTGGCTTCGCCTCCATACCGATAATGCTCAGCACGGCCTGGAACTCTCTTGCAGTATATAAACACGGCCTGCATACCACTAATATCCATCGTGATCGTGAATTCAGCGCGGGAGAAACGGCTTTTGAAGTGATCAGTACGTTCATTGAGTTAAATTTTAAACTACCCTATGTCCTTCAGGTGTTGATCCACTGGCCTTCGGTGACTTTCCGGGACGGGAACCATGCAATGAAAGAGCTGGCGTTCTTTGGGCTGATCTGTTTAAACACTTATGTCACTATCAATTCCTGGGCTCCTTACTTCTCTGGCGATCATGACCATGTGCACTGCCCTGCCCTGGCTTCTGCCCCCGAAAACGCCCGCTGCACCAAGCAGACTGAAGAAATGCACATTCTTCTGGATCAATAGACAGGCATTAAATTTTGGGTATTCGAAATGGAGTGCAGGTTTGAATTTTATGTATCACTTGCCTGACGACTGACTACTATATTTATCAACCAACGGCACAAGTGCCTGTGCCTGCTCAGCAATGGCCGGATCATTGATACGTTTTGCAATCCTCAGCCTTACATAGATATGGTCGTCATCTTCAGGCCAGGTTCCTCTCCCTGCCTGCACTTGTGACACCAGATGCTGCACGGAGTACCAATTAACCAATGGCCAAAGTGCCTGTGCCTGCTCAGCAATGGCCGGATCATTGGTACGTTTTGCATTCCTCAGCCTTGCATAGATATGGTCGTCATCTTCAGGCCAGGTTCGTCTCCCTGCCTGCACTTGTGACACCAGATGCTGCACAGAGCACAAATTAACCAATGGCCAAAGTGCCTGTGCCTGCCCAGCGATGGCCGGATCATTGCTGCGTTTTGCACTACTCAACCTTGCATAGATATA